>NZ_CP018911.1:2100000-2272500 GCF_004000605.1 Glycocaulis alkaliphilus
CGCGCCGCGCTCGGCGAGCGTATGGCTGATCTGCACGGAACCGCGCAGCTTGATCACCTCTTCAGCGGTGTAATTGCGCTCAATGCCGTCAAAACGGCCCGGTGCGGCGGCGGGGACGAGATCGTAAAATGTGGTCATGGCAGACCTCCTCAAGCTAAAACTTGTAGGTTTCATACACCCAGCGGGCGCGAACGGCACATATGACCGCATATAAAAGCGGAATGCGTGTCGCATATTGATGCAAATCAATTTGTGTGGTTGTAATTATTCATACATGGAGCTGACGCTGATGGACGCTGGCCAGCAGGAAAAACTGTATGCGGGCGCGCGCTTGCGCAGGCTGCGCCGTGAGCTGGGCCTGTCACAGGCCGAGTTCGCCGAAACCGTCGGCATATCGGCAAGCTATCTGACCTTGCTGGAACGCAATCAGCGCCCGGTGACGGCGCGCGTGCTGCTGGCGCTGGCCGAAAGCCATGATGTGGATGTGCGCGCCTTTGCCGCCGAGTCCGACCGGCAGACGGTCAGCGATCTGACAGAGGCGCTGGGCGATCCGGTTCTGAAGGGCGCGGAGCTGGACCAGCGCGACATAAGAGAGCTGGCCGACGCCCATCCGCGCGCGGCCGAGGCCATGGCGCGCCTGTTCCAGGCCTATCGGGAGGCACAAGGCAATGCGGCTGAGCTGGCCTCGCGCCTGGCGGACGGGCCTTCAGCCCCCACGGGCTCGCTCCTGCCACTGGAAACGGTACGCGATGCGCTGGACAATGCGCAAAACCATTTTCCCCAGCTGGAAGATGCCGCCGATGCCCTGCGCGAGGCCGCCCGTCTTGACGATCTCGGCCGGACACAAGGCATGCATGATTATCTGCGCCGCCAGCACGGGGCGGCGGTGCGCGTCTATGATGACAGCGTAATGGCCGGCACGCTGCGCCGTTTCGACTTTCATGCACGCAAGCTTCTGCTGTCCGAACTCCTGTCGCCTGCCGGAAAGGACTTTCAGACTGCGCTGACCATGGTGCTGCTCGACTGCGCTGATGTGCTGGACGCGGTGACAGCGCGCGCGGCCCTGCCAGATCCTGTCACCGCGCGCCTGTTGCGGGCCAATCTGGCCGGATATACCGCCGCCGCCCTTCTCATGCCCTATGACAGCTTCCACCAGGCCGCTGAAGGCACAGGCTATGATGCCGAAGCGCTGAGCTACCGCTTTGGCATCAGCTATGAGCAGGCCGCCCACCGGCTGACCACGCTGAACCGCCCTTCCCGGCGCGGCGTGCCCTTCTTCCTCATGCGCATCGATCAGGCGGGCAATGTGACCAAGCGCTTCGGTGGCGGGGTGATCCCGTTTGCGCGCTCTGGCGGGGGATGCCCGCGCTGGCCGGTACACGACGCTTTCCGCATGCCTGAGCGCAGCCACACCCATACCGTCGAGCTGACCGATGGCACTCAGTACGTATCCGTTACACGTGCCGTGACCCGCCCCCTGCCCGGCGGCGGCGCGGCGCTGCAGGCCGTTGTGCTGGGATGCGAGGCAAAGCATGCAGACCGGCTGGCACTAAAACCCTCATCGGGTGCGCCCATCGGCATCGGCCTGACCTGCCGGCTGTGCGAGCGCGAGATGTGCGCCCAGCGCGCCTTCCCGCCCTTGCAGCGCAATCTGAAGATAGAGCCGCACACAAGGCCAGTGGCGCCGTTTGCCTTTAACTAGAGGCGGCAAACAAAAAGGGCCGGAGCGATGCTCCGGCCCTTCCCGTTTCAAGGTTTCTTGCGAAACCTAGAAGCGCGTGCGCAGCGTGATGCCGTAGGTGCGCGGAGCACCCAGGAAGGCAGCATAGCTGGCCGTGTTGCGCGGCTGGGTCCACTCACCAGCATCAAAGCCGGCCTGACCACGGCGGCCTTGCGCGAAGGCGTCAATCGCGACCTGAGCGTAGGTCTCGTCGGTGAGGTTGCGGCCCCACAGTTCGAGGAACCAGCGTTCGTCGTTCGAGCCGATGCCGATACGGGCATTAATCAGCGTGAACGCGTCCTGGAACTTCTCCGGGTCGTTGTCAGAGCCGGTATTGTAGCCAGACACGTAGCGGCTATCGAGGCCCATACGGGTGATGAGATTATTGCCCAGAGACGCTTCGTAGTTCACCGCGAGATTGAAGAAGTGCTCCGGTGACAGCGAGAAGCTCTCACCCTCCAGCGCGTCGATCAGACCATCGCCGGTATCCACCGTCTCATAGAGCGTGTTGACGTAGGCATAGCCGCCCGAGATATCGAGCCCGTCGACCGGGGTGAGCCAGAGGAAGTCGAACTCGGCGCCGTAGGAGCGGGCCTCATCCACCGACTCCACCACGAAGGCGGTGCCGTTGAAGGTGTTCAGCTGGAAGTCCTCAATGTCCTGGTAGAACAGGTTACCATTGAGCTGCAGAACGTTGCCGAACAGGGTCGACTTGAAACCGGCTTCCCAGGCGGAGATGGTTTCGGGCGCGAACGAGGTGTCCACGTTCGTGTAACCGGTCGCATCAAATGGCCCGTTGAACTGGCGGTCGAGGTTGAAGCCGCCAGCCTTGAAGCCACGCGAGTAGCCGCCATAGATCATCACGTCATCGGTCAGGTCATACTGCGCGCGCAGCGTGCCCGACACTTCCTCGTCCGTGCGCGACTGGTCATAGCCGTTCGCGTCCAGGCCGGAGCGGGCATAAGGCAGACACATATTGCCAATCGCAACCGAGCCAAGAATGACGTCGTTCATGGTCAGAAGACCTGCCTGAACGGCTGGCGCGGCAGACTGCTGGAACCCGGCAATGGGATCAAACCCGAACGCGCCTTCCAGCGCGGCGCAGGCCGCCGGGGAGTTGGTGGAGAAGCTCGCCGTCAGGTCTTTCTCCTCACGCGTATAGCGCAGGCCCGCCGTCACCGAGAAACGGTCCGTGAAGGCGTAGGTGTTGTGGGTGAAAGCCGCCCAGCTTGTGGCGGTCTGGTTGTAGATATCCTGATTCACGCCGGTGCCAGCGACGATCGCCTGGCCGACAGGGATATTCACCGCACCACCCGTCAGGTTGGAGATGGTCTGGCTGACGCCCGCGACGTTGCCCGCCAGCAGGATGCCCAGGAAGGGCTCCCAGTCCGCGCCAAAACGAATGGAATCGCCCAGTTCAAGCTCTTCACGCGAGTAGAAACCGCCGACGAGCCAGTCGAGATTGCCGCGTACGCCCTGCAGGCGGAATTCCTGGCTGAAACGGTCAAGGTCAGTGAAATTGCCATCCAGACGGTTGGCTATGTCCAGGCTGGAATAGTCGACATCCTGGGTGCGCTCATTCTCCCAGTGGCGGAACGCCGTGATGGAGGTGAGAGTCGCACCGTCAAAATCCACATCGAACTCAGCCGAAAGGCCCCAGTCCGTCACGTCCTGCTGGTAGGGCGTGTTGGCGAAGGCCTGACGGGCAGACGGATCGGCCGGGCTCAGGACCTGACCGCCCAGCGAGCCGACAATGCCGACGATGGTCGGATCATAGTCCCACTGCACGGCCGAGCAGCAGAATTCGCTGCGGTCGGAGAAGTCGGCAATGATGCGGCCGGTGACGGTCGCGCTCGGCGTCCACAGAAGCTGGCCGCGGATCGAGTAATAATCCTGATTTTCAGAATCGGTGACGGTCATCGTGCCGCCGTCACGCAAGTTCATGGTGGTGAAGCCATCGCGCTGATTGGTGACAGCAAACAGGCGGAACGCCAGCTGGTCTTCAACAATCGGGCCCGTGATGGAGCCGGACAGGCGGCGAAGATCATAATTGCCGACCTGAAGCTCTGCCTGGCCGCCAAACTCGAACTCGGGCTGCTGCGTCATGATGTTCAGAACGCCGGCCGAAGTGTTCTTGCCAAACAGCGTGCCTTGCGGGCCGCGCAGAACCTCAATGCGCTCCAGCTCACCCAGATCGCCAAAGCCCACGCCGTTACGGGCGCGGAACACGCCGTCGATGTAAACGCCGACGGAGCTTTCAAGGCCGAAATTGTCACCCACCGTGCCGACGCCGCGCACACGCGCCGTGGTGATGGTCTCAGACTGGGTGGACGTCACCATCAGGCCCGGCGCCAGAGCGATCAGATCCTTGATGTCCTGGATACCGGAATTTTCCAGCTGTGCCTGGTTGAAGGCAGAAACAGCAACCGGCACGTCCTGCAGACTTTGCTCGCGCTGCTGCGCGGTTACCGTGATCACTTCGAGCTGGCGCTGGGCGCCGGGCTCGCCTGCTGTCTGGGCGAATGCACCGCCAGCCAGCACGATCGGTGAAGCTGCGGCGAGAAGCGCCGCGCGTACAAACTTCATTTTCATTTGTTTCCTCCGCGAATGCCGGGCAGGGAGGCCCGCATTTCTTGTTGCAACGCAGCATTTCTCTGCGCTGCACCCAGACTATCCTTATTTGCGCAGAAGAGAAGGGGGGACCGGCCAATATCCTCAGAAAACCGTCGCGAAACCCGGTCTTCTGCTGCACTCGCGTCGGACGTGTTGCGTTGCGAACACGCAACTGCGCAAAAACTCGCAATGTATTGGCTGCATTTATGCTGCAGTCGCAAATATACTATACGCAGCTGCAGCAATTCTCCGAAGGGGCCATTGATGCATTCACGCCCCTTGTGGAGTGAGCGATTTCACCATGGAAAAAGGCCGGGGCGATTGCCCCGGCCTTCTCTCCTCCCTGACGGTTCTGATGACCGCTTCAGGCCTATGAGTACTGTCTATACTAGTTTCTGACGCGGAACTCCAGCCCGACGACCCGGCCGCGGTTAAGCGGCGAGAACGTCCCGCCCAGCGGGAACGGCCCCAGCGTTGCGGGCAGCTGGGTGTCGTTGCCGTAAGTGACCTCATTGGAGAGGTTCTTGCCATACAGCGCGAGAATATGGCGGCCTTCATTGAACGACAGCGACAATCCGGCATCCCAGATCCCCACCGAGTCAAAGAAGCCAAGATTACTATCGGTATAGGCGTTCGCGTCGCGATAGTTATAGCTGACCGAGCCGGTCAGCAGCGTTCCGCCAAACAGGTTCAGCGGGACATCGTGATACAGCCCGACCCCGTAGGTCCATGGCGCAAGCCGCGGAATGTCGAGAGCCAGATCTGCAGCATTGATCACGCCATCACCGTTAAGGTCGAAGATGACGCTGTCATAACTGCCGTCCAGATAACCGACCTGTGCCGTCAGCAGCGTGTTCTCGCCCAGGAAGAAGCGGCCCTCCACCTCGAAGCCCTGGATTGTTGCGTCAGCCGTGTTGCGGATGATCTGGACAACCCCGGCCATCGGGTCCGACTCATTGATCTCCCGCTGCATGTCATTGATGCTGTTATGGAATGCAGCGATATTCAGGCGAATATTGCCGTTAGCCAGATCCGTTTTCAGGCCCACCTCGAAGGAATCGATCCGCTCCTGGTCAAACGGTCCGGGAGTGATCGCCGGGTTGGGCGAGGTATTGCGGAAATTGTAGCCACCTGAACGATAGCCTTGCGACCAGCTGGCATAGAGCTGACTGACATCATCATAGCGGAACTGCACGCCGACCCTTGGAGCGAACGAAGACCAGCTGTCAGAGTCAATGAACGCGCCCGGATTTCCGGCAACCACCGTACATCCCTGTCCGACGACACAAGGCGTGCCCGGCAGCAGCGACTGGATACGCGCATCCTTGTCTTCAACCGAGTAGCGGCCGCCAATGCTGAAGGTCAGACGCTCGCTGGCGTGAATGTCGAAATTGGCAAACACACCCCAAGTCGAGTGGTCGATCGTGCCGCCACCCGCAGTGATGAGCGCTCCGCCAAGCAGGTTGCGCCGCTCAACATACTCGATCGTCTGGTCGAAATAGAAGAGCCCGGTCGTGACATCGACATTGCCGAACGTACCCGCGTACCGCAGCTCGTTGGACCACTGATTCTGGGCCAGCGATGACGGCGCGTGGAAGAGGAAGCCCGGCGTGGCGTCAATATCGCCAAGCGACTGACCATCATAGTCCCGCCAGCCAAGGACATTGGTGATCGTGCCGTTGCCGAAATCCACCCCGATATTGGTCTCGAAGATGGCCTGACGCCAATCAGCACGGGCAAAGCCCGGCTCGTCGATTGCAAAGTCGAACGTGCCGCGCTGGAAGAGACCCCCGACACCCGAACCGTTGACGTGGTTCTGGCCTGACGGCCCGTCACCATCGGTCTCGCCGTATTCAAGGCGCAGCAGGAACTCCAGATTGTCGTTGGGCCGGAGGGCGATGGCAGGCCGGATGATCGTGACCTGATTGGCACCATGCGATGAGTTGTCAAAGCGGTTGGTGAACCAGCCATCATCATCGCTGTGATAGACTGCCAGCTTGGCCGATATTTGCTCGGTGAGCGGGCCGGAAATGACACCGGAGGCAACCCAGCGCAGGCCAGTCTCAACGCCGACGCGCCCATTGAAGCGGAACTCATCGGTCGGGGTGGTGGTGCGCACCACGACGGCGCCGCCCGTCACGTTGCGCCCGAACAGCACACCCTGCGGTCCGCGCAGGACTTCGATGGCTTCAAGGTCGAAATTGTCTACGACAACGCCGGAATTGATGCCGTAATAGATGCCGTCAACAAAATAGCCGACAGTCGGGTCAATCGCCGGAATCGAGCTGTTGATGCCGAGACCCCGAATGGAAAAGTTCGCGATACTCGGGCTTGTCCCGACATCTTCAAACTGGACGTTGGGAATGACATAGCTCAGCGAGCTGATGTCCTGATACTACAGGGCGGCCAGCTGATCACCGCTGAACGCCGTAACGGCAACCGGCACTTCCTGTACCGCCACGCCGTCCGGCCGCTTGGTGCCGGTAATGGTGATGACCTCGCGCAGCGCCTCTGTGGCGCTTTGCGCCTGCACGCCTGCCGTGAACACCAGAGGCGAAGCCGCCGCCAGCAACATCATCCGAATCAAAGAAGCTTTCATTGCGTTCGTTCCTCCCGCTCCGGGAGTTCCGCCCCGGATTTATTGTTGCAGCGCAATACAGCACTGTAATTCCGAGATTGGCTGATCCGCCATGCAAGTAAAAGCGGGGCCGCCCGAACAGCAGGCAGGAAATTCGGCGTTTCCGCCCCTTATAGTCCGAAAAGAGCCTTTATGTTGCAAAACTGACACGCAATTTCGCTGATCATTATTTGTTGAATCTGAAACTATTTTTTGCAGATGCGAAGCGACAGCGCCAGCGCAGCAAATCAGGCCGATGCCGAGGGCCTGGCCCTTACGGCTTCCAGCCACCCCGCCAGCGCGTCGTGATTTCCAGCCGGCGCGATCTTCACCCACGCCGCGAACTCGACAAAGACGAAAGCGGCTATGTCCGCGACTGAAAACATATCCCCCGCAAGCCACGGCGTGTCGCCAAGACGCGTGTCCAGAACATCAAGAAAACGATGCGCCCTGGCCCGGCCGCGTTCTGCCAGTTCGGGTATCTGCTCCACCGCATGCGGGCCCGGCAAGGCCCGTCCCGCCATGGCTCTCGAGCTGTTGCGCAACACCTCCATGATGGCCATCAGCCCCTCGAACTCGGCTCGCCACAGCCATTCGGCCACCCGCGCCTTCTCCAGCGGTCCGGTACCCATCAGCGGCGGGTCAGGATACACCTCCTCCAGCCAGCGCGCGATGGACGCATTATCACACAAGGCCTCCCCCTCCGGCGTCACCAGCACCGGCACGGTGCAGGCCGGATTGACCGCCCGGAACTGTTCGGAAAATTGCTCCCCATTGCGCAGATCAATCTCCACCCGCCTCACCTCCACGCGCTTTTCGGCAAGGATCATGCGCGCACGTCTGGGACTGGGGGCGGTAGCGCAGTCGTAGAAAATGATTGTCATGGTGGGGCCTCCGCCCGGGTTGCGCGCCGGGGTGCCGTCCCGGTTCACCGTCAGGGCAATGCTTGGGACACAAGGCCTGCCCCGATTCTGCCCAGATGTGTCCAAAATGGCCTTATTCTGTCCAAGTCCTGACGCGAAGCATAATTACGGTTAATACGGGTTGAACACTAACGGAGGGGGGCCTCCTCATGTCATCGTATGAATTGAGAGATACTATTATACGCCGGCGTCCCGAATACCGCACCGCAGACACCACTGTTTCGGGAGACGTCAGACAGATGAGCCGTATTGACCAGAAGACGCACCAGATTGTCGACCGGCTGAGCGACGCCTTCTATCGCGCAGCGGGTGATTTCAACGCCTATCTCGATTTCAGGGCTACGCGCGGCCGGATGTTTGGCGGGGCACTGCCGCCCCATCGCTGGGTGCAGCGCGCGGCGCAGTATCCTGACAGTCATATCATGCACTTCTCCATTCTGGCCGCCCTCATCCTGTTTGAAGGCCTGGCCAACGCCTATTTCTTTTCCAAGGCATCAGACCTCGGCCTTCTGGGCGGCTGGATTCAGGCCATCACCGTGGCCTTCACCAACGTCATTGCGGCCTTCTTCCTGATCGGGTTTGTCGGCCTTCGCAGCCTGTCCAATCCGGACCGGCCCTTCTCCTTCATCGCGGCGCTGATCGGCGTTCCTGTTGCGCTGAGCTTTGTTGTCTTCCTGAACTTCTCGGCCGCGCACTATCGCGACCTGCTGGAGATCAACGAGGCGGTTCTGGCAACGGGCACGCTGGCCGGTACCGGCGAGATACTCGCCCCTGTCACCCGCGCGCTCACCTTCCAGCCGTTTGAAACACTTGAAGCGCTGCTGCTGTTCATCCTGGGCATCACGTTTGCCGCGATTGCCGCCTTCAAGGGCGCGACCTTTGATGACCGCCTGATCGGCTACGGCGCCGTACAGCGCCGCGCCATCCGCTCTGCCGCCCATCTGGCCGCTGTCATCAAGCAGGTGCCGCTGGACCGCAGCCAGGAGCCGCAAGGCGCCAGCAACACGGTCGGCAGCAGCACCTATGAAGACGCGGTCCGGCTGAAGCTGGATATTGACGCCTTCTTTGCCGAGCAGACCCAGCGCGCGCTCAACCGCCACCGCGAGGCTGCCGATTTTCAGGATGACGCCGCCCGTCATGGCAGCGAGCCCCGCTCGCGCGACGACAAGCCGCCCTTTCCGGGCTAGTATCCGATTGGCCGGTGCGGGGGCGCTGGCGGAAAAGGGGCTGGAACCATGAGAGGCAAGGATCTTGTAGGCCTGTTTAACATGGTGGTTGTCGCCGGGGTACTCGGCGCAATCAGCTATGCGGCTCTGGTCCTGCAGCCAGAGGAGTATGATCCCGAAACGCTCTGCCTGGTCGGGGAAACACCTCCGCACACGGTCATCATGATTGACCGTACCGAGGTCCGCTACACGCCCTCGCAGGCCCGCCGGATCAACGACGTCATCCTTGCCGCACGCAGTCAGCTGGAAATCGGCGAACGCCTCTCCCTTTTTGAGCTCAACCATCGCGGCGAAATCCGCAATACCAACCGGTTTTCGGTCTGCAATCCGGGGCGGGGCGACCAGATCAACCCGCTCTATCGCAACCCGAACCGGGTGCAGGCGCGCTATGATGCGTTGTTTGACCGCCCGCTCGACCGCGCGCTCGACGGGTTGATGGATCTGATCGACTCGCCCGTCACACCGCTGCTGGAATCGCTGGCCGAGCTGGGCAATAGCGAGGATTTCAACACCGCTGTCCCGCGCCGGCGCATCATCCTGATCTCCGACATGCTGCAGAACACGCAGCTATATTCGGTTTACGGCCCCGCCCGCGCGGACCTGGCCAACCGCCTGCCTGATCCGGGCACAATCGCGCGCCAGATCGAAGCGCGCTATGGCCGCACTCTGGCTGGCGTGGAGATCGAGATACTGTTCGTCGCACAGGATCATGATGGCTGGACGCCGGAACAGCGCGCCGCTATCCGCGCACACTGGCAGGCCATTTTTGCCCAGCTGGGCGTGCGCCAGAGCTGGCAGGAATTCGCCCAGTAGGTGAAACCTTCATCCTGCACCTCCCGGTGTCATGGTGTCTCCCCCCGTTCACGGGGGGAGTGCCCCCGAAAAGGGGGCGAGGGGGGGGGTAACTCAAAACAAGCTCCCCCCTCCGGTCCTTCGGACCACCTCCCCCGTAAACGGGGGAGGACATCACCTAGCGGGCTAGGATCACCGGCATGCGCGGGTGATGACAACTTGCCCCAGAATTTAACCGCGCCTTAACCATACCAATTATTTCAGCAATTTACCAAAAATAAATCACGAATTTTTACCGGACTGAAACGCTCCCCGGTGTTTACTCTGCTCACGTTCAGGACGGGTCGGGATGGACTTGGCTCTGGGCAGCCAGCGAGCTAAACAACAAGGAGTAGTGGGATGAAAAATCTGGTTTCGCGTTTCTTCAAAGACGAATCGGGTGCAACGGCCATCGAATATGGTCTGATCGCCGCCCTTATCGCCGTTGTGATCATCAGCGCTGTGACCCTGCTGGGCACCAGCCTTGAGAGCACCTTCGAGACGGTTGAGGAAGCCCTCGGCTAAGCTGGTTTAGTCCAGCCACAAGTTCCCGACCCAGAGTCGGCTGGATGGGCCGCCCCTTGAAGGGGCGGCCTTTTCAGTTTTGGGAGTTGCCCATCTCTGAAATCCCGGCCCAGCGCAGCGCAGAGCCGGGACCCGTTGCAGGATAAAGCCCTCGTCCTTCGAGCGCCACCGCGTCCGAAAGGATGAGGGCTCTGGGGCTTTTCCCCTCATCCTGAGGGTGAGCGTAGCGAACGTCTCGAAGGACGAGGGAAAAGGCCGCCGGGAAGCGGCCCCGCCCTCCGGTTTCAGCGGTCGGAACTTCCCTCCCGCGCCCTGCCGGTATACTCACTGGCACCATGACAGATCAGATCATACCGCTCGCTGACGGATTTGCGCCCGCCACGCCGGATGCGTGGGAAGCGCTTGCCGTGAAGGCACTGGCTGGCAAGCCGGTGAACTTGCTGACACGCCGCACGCGCGACGATGTTGCACGCGGTCCGCTGTTTGCGCCTCACAATGCGGCGCCGCCTGATGCGGCGCTGCCCGGCACACCGCCCTTCGCTCGCGGGCGCGTACTGGCGCGCGATGCCTACCTGCCCTGGGCCATGCGGCAGGCGCACGACACCGCCGCTCCGCGCGAAGCCAATACCGCCATACTGGCCGACTTGGCAGGCGGGGCGAGCGAGATCACGCTGGAGATCGATCCCTCCGGCAAATCGGGAATCGCCGCGCGTAATTCAGACGAGCTCGAAGCCGTCCTCGCCGATGTGATGCTGGACCTCGCCCCGGTCCATTTGCGCGCAGGCGCGTGGGATGTTGAGGCAGCCCGCCTGCTGCTGGACCTGCTGGAGCGCCGGGATGCGGTAGCGGGCGGCGGGCTGGGCCTGTCAGCCGCGCTGGGCCGGGAGGCAGGTAAACGCATCGCACTGGCCACGCGGGCGCGCAAAACATCGCCTGCCATCCGTGCCTTCCGCGCCGATGGCCGCGCCGTATTCGAGGCGGGCGGCACCGAGGTGCAGGAGCTGGCTTTTGCCGCCGCCAGCGCCGTCGAGGCCATGGAAGCGCTGGTCAAAGCGGGCTGGGATGCGGGCGATGCCGCCGCCACGATAGAGGTGGAGCTGGCCGCCGATACCGATATTCACCTGACCATTGCCAAGCTGCGCGCCATGCGCCTGATCTGGGCGCAGATGATGGATGCGTGGGGCATCAGCGACGAGCGCGGCGCGTTGTATATACACGCGACGACCGGCGAACGGGGCCTGTCCGCCATTGATCCGTGGACGAACCTCATCCGGGCCGCCTGTGCAGGCCTTGCCGCCACGGCGGGCGGGGCAGATGCGCTGACCATCACACCGATGACGCGCGCTTCCGGGCGCTCCACGCCCTTCTCACGGCGTCTTGCGCGCAATCTGCACATCTTGCTCGCCGAAGAGACCCATGCCGGAAAGATCAATGATCCGGCAGGCGGCAGCTATCTGCATGAAACGCTCAGCCATAAGCTTGCCGAAGCCGCATGGGGCGAGATGCAGCGCATGATCGCTCTTGGCGGGGCCAGCGCGGCGCTACGCTCCGACAGCTGGAAAGGAGATATCGCCAAGGCCGCTGACGGGCTGATGAAGCTGGTCAGCACGGGCAAGGAGCCGGTTATCGGTGTTACCAGCTTCCCTGATCTCGATCCGCGCGCCCTGAAAGCTGAAGACGGCGCCTACACACCGCCAGCCCTTGCCAAATCTGCCTTCGCAGACGCGCCGGTTGACGCCATCCCGCTGCCCGCACCGATGCGCACAGCCGCGCCCTTCGAGGCTATCCGCGCCAAGGTGGAGGCCGCCGCGCCGGGGCCGGTTTTCCTCGCCACGCTTGGCACTTTGCCGGAATTCAATGCCCGCGCGGGCTTTGCCACCAACCGGCTGGGCGTGGCCGGGCTGCGTACAGCGCCTGCCATGGCCCATGACAACGTAGAGGCATGCGTTGAGGCGTTTAGAAGCTCCGGCTCTGCCCTCGCCATCATGTGTGGCACTGATCAGGCTTATGCAGACCACGCCGCCGGGCTCGCCGCAGCGCTGAAAGCTGCCGGTGCGGTATCCGTCTGGCTGGCCGGGCGGCACGACAGTGCCCCGGCAGACGCCGCCATAGATCACGCGATCCATATGCGCTCTGACGCGCTGGAAGACGCCCGCCTTGCCGCGCGCGCGATGGGAGTGGATGCATGACCCGTCAGACCCCGCCCGATTTCACGCGCCTGCCCTTCAATCCGCCGCGCGCAGCAGCCAGCAAGGCCGCCCGCCCGGACGGCTGGATGAGCCCTGAAGGCATCGAGATCGCCCCCGCCTATGGGCCGCAGGACACCGCGCCGCTGGACTTTGCAGGCGGCCTGCCGGGCCTTGCCCCCTTCCATCGCGGCCCCTACCCGACCATGTTCGTGCAGCGCCCGTGGACGATCCGCCAGTATGCGGGCTTCTCCACGGCGGAAGACTCCAACGCCTTCTACCGGCGCAATCTGGCCGCCGGGCAGAAAGGGCTTTCCATCGCCTTCGATCTGGCCACGCACCGGGGCTATGACAGCGATAATCCGCGCGTGATCGGCGATGTCGGCATGGCGGGCGTGGCGGTCGATTCCATTCTCGATATGCGCCAGCTTTTCGACGGCATACCGCTGGACCAGATGAGCGTGTCGATGACGATGAATGGCGCGGTGCTGCCCGTGCTCGCGCTCTATATCGTCGCGGCAGAGGAACAGGGCGTAAAACCGGCCCAGCTTTCAGGCACGATCCAGAACGACATCCTGAAAGAGTTCATGGTGCGCAACACCTATATCTACCCGCCTGCGCCCTCTATGCGGATCATCTCCGACATTTTCGCCTTCACCTCGACGGAGATGCCGCGTTTCAACTCCATCTCCATCTCCGGCTACCACATACAGGAGGCTGGCGCCCCGGCGGATCTGGAGCTGGCCTACACCATCGCGGATGGGCTGGAATACATTGCCGCCGGCGTGAAGGCCGGGCTGGACGTGGACACATTCGCCCCGCGCCTCTCCTTCTTCTGGGGCATTTCCATGAATTATTACATGGAAGTGGCCAAGCTGCGCGCCGCGCGCCTGATCTGGGCGAAGCTGGTGAAGGAGCGCTTTGCGCCGAAGTCCGACAAATCCCTCTCCTTGCGCGCGCACAGCCAGACATCCGGCTGGTCTCTGACCGCGCAGGACGTGTTCAACAATGTCGCGCGCACCACGATCGAGGCGATGGCCGCTGTCGATGGTCACACCCAGTCGCTGCATACCAATTCGCTGGATGAGGCGCTGGCCCTGCCGACGGACTTCTCCGCCCGCATCGCGCGCAATACCCAGATCGTGCTGGAAACCGAGGCGCACCTGACCGACACAATCGATCCGTGGGGCGGCAGCTGGTTTGTCGAGCGCCTGACCCATGATCTTGCTGCCCGCGCGCTCGCCCATATCGAGGAAATCGACGCGCTGGGCGGCATGGCGAAAGCCATCGAGGACGGCACACCGAAACTGCGCATCGAGGAGGCGGCTGCCAAGACGCAAGCGCGCATCGATTCCGGCCAGCAGACGATTGCGGGCGTGAACAAGTTCCGCCTGACCGAGCCTGAAGACGTGCCGGTGCTGAAGGTGGATAATGCCGGCGTGCGCCGCCAGCAGCTTGAAAAGCTGAAAAAGCTCAAGGCGGAGCGCGATCCGCAACAGGTGGAGGCCGCCCTGCACGCCCTCACCCGCGCGGCGGATGAGAAAACCGGCAATCTGCTGGCTCTGGCCGTCGATGCGGCCCGCGCGCATGCCAGCGTAGGGGAAATTTCCGACGCGCTGGAAAAGGTTTATGGCCGCCACAAGGCCGCCATCCAGTCGATACAGGGGGTGTATTTGAAAGCCTCAGGCAATGACGAGAAGGTCCAGCGCGCGCTGGCCGCCGCCGATGCCTTTGCCGAGGCCGAGGGGCGCCGGCCGCGCATACTGATCGCGAAAATGGGCCAGGACGGCCATGACCGGGGCCAGAAGGTCGTCGCCTCCGCCTTTGCTGATCTCGGCTGGGACGTGGATATCGGCCCGCTCTTCCAGACGCCCGAAGAAGCCGCCCGCCAGGCCATCGAAAACGATGTCCATGTCGTGGCCGCGTCTTCGCTGGCCGCCGGACACCTCACCCTGGTGCCCGCGCTGCGCGATGCGCTGAAAGATGGCGGGGGCGGTGACAAGCTGATCGTGGTGGGCGGCGTGATCCCGCCTGAAGACGTCTCCACGCTGCGCCAGATGGGCGCCGCCGCCGTCTACCCGCCCGGCACGGTGATTGCCGATAGCGCGATAGAGCTGATCGAGAGGCTGGGTAGCGCGCGCTGATCGCCCCCTTATTTCGTCATTCCGGGCGGAGCGCGGCAGCGCGCAGACCCGGAACCCAGCGTCTTGTGAAAAATGGGTCCCCGCTCGGAGGCGGGGACCCCGGTGTTTCTGGCTATTACCTCTCAACCGGGTTCCCGGGCTTGACCCGGGATCCAGAGATCAAAAAGTGCTGGGTTCCGGATAAGTGCTGACGCACTTTCCGGAATGACGAGAAAAGAGGCTCGGTAAGCGCCCCTACCCCGCCAGCGCGGCGCGGATGGCGGCGAGCGCTTCCTCGCCCTTGCTGGCATCGGGGCCGCCGGCCTGCGCAAAGTCGGGACGGCCGCCGCCGCCCTTGCCGCCAATCGCCTCTGACCCTGCGCGCACCAGCGCCACGGCGTCGGCTGCGCTGCCCGCCAGATCCTCTGTCACCCCGACGGCAATCGCGGCCTTGCCATCATTAATGCCGACAAAGGCGGCGATGCCGGAGCCCATTTCAGCGCGCGCGGCATCGACGAGGCTGCGCAATTCCTTGCCGCCCACGCCTTCGACGATACGCCCGGTGAACTTCAGATTGCCAATGGTTTCAACGGCCGCAGGCGCGGCACCGCCGCCACCGCCCATGGCGAGCTTTGTCTTGGCGTCGCTCAATTCCTTTTCCAGCTTACGCCGTTCATCGACCAGCGCAGACAGGCGCTTTTCCAGCTCCGACACCGGGACTTTGAGCGTATCGGCAGCGGCCTTGGCGATGCCGGCCTGCTGTTCCAGATACTCGCGCGCGGCCTCACCGGTCAGCGCCTCGACACGGCGCACGCCTGCCGACACGGCGCTTTCGCCGACAATCTTGAACAGGGCAATATCGCCGGTGCGGCGCACGTGGGTGCCGCCGCACAGCTCCACCGAATACGCCTTGTCCGGTTCGCCCGGCGCCTGGCCGATGGTGAGCACGCGTACCTTGTCGCCATATTTCTCGCCAAACAGGGCCAGAGCGCCCTTGGCGATGGCTTCTTCCGGCGTGGATTCGCTCGTCTCGGTCTCGTCATTCTGGCGCACGACCGCGTTCACTTCCGCCTCGATCGCGGCGATGTCGGAAGGCGAAAGCGCGCGGCCATGGGAGAAGTCAAAGCGCAGCCGGTCCGGCCCCACATAGGAGCCTTTCTGGGAGACGTGCGGGCCCAGCACATTGCGCAGGGCCGAGTGCATGAGGTGGGTCGCCGAGTGGTTGGAGCGGGTGCGGTCACGCCGCTGCGCATCCACCAGCAGCTCCGCCTCGTCGCCTGCCTTGATGGAGGCGCCTTCGAGCGTGCCGATATGGGCGAACACATCGCCTGCACGCTTTTTCACGTCCTCGACCACAAAGCGCGCGCCGCCGGAAAAGCGGATCTCGCCTGCATCGCCAATCTGGCCGCCGGACTCGGCGTAGAAGGGCGTGCGGTCGAACACCAGCTCGCCCCGCATACCCTCGGCCAGAGTTTCCTGCATGCCGCCATCGGCGATGATCGCCTTGAGTGCGCCCTTCGCCGACAGCTCGCTATAGCCGAGGAACTGCGTCGGGCCGGTGACATCGCGCACCGCGAACCAGACAGCGTCGCCCGCGGCATCGCCGGAGCCTTGCCAGTGGGCGCGCGCCTCGGCGCGCTGGCGGTCCATGGCGGTGTTGAAGCCCGCCTCATCAACGCTTAAGCCCTTCGCGCGCAGCGCATCCTGGGTGAGGTCAAGCGGAAACCCATAGGTGTCATAGAGCTTGAACGCGGTCTCGCCGGGCAAAGCCGCGCCCTCTGGCAGATCGGCAATCGCCTCTTCGAGAAGCGTCAGGCCGCGGCCCAGCGTGCGCTGAAAGCGCTCTTCCTCACCGCGCAGCGTCTCCTCGATCACGGGCAGGGCGCGGTTCAGCTCCGGGAAGGCATCGCCCATCTCGGCAGCCAGCACTGGCGCCAGCGTGTAGATGACCGGCTCCGTCGCGCCCAGAATATGCGCATGGCGCATGGCACGGCGCATGATCCGGCGCAGCACATAGCCGCGCCCCTCATTGGACGGCGTTACGCCATCGGCGATGAGGAAGCTGGTGGCGCGCAAATGGTCGGCGATGACGCGGTGGCTGGCCAGCGCCGCGCCCTGCGCCTTCACTTTGAGCGCCTCTTCGCCGGCCTTGATGAGGTTAGCGAACAGATCAATCTCGTAATTATTGTGCTTGCCCTGCAGGACAGCCGCCACCCGCTCCAGCCCCATGCCGGTATCGATGGAGGGCTTGGGCAGGTTGATGCGCGAGCCATCGGCCTGCTGCTCATACTGCATGAAGACGAGATTCCAGATCTCGATAAAGCGGTCGCCATCCTCGTCCGGGCTACCCGGAGGGCCGCCGGGAATGTGCTCGCCATGGTCAAAGAAAATCTCAGAGCACGGACCGCACGGGCCGGTATCGCCCATCATCCAGAAATTGTCAGACGTGGCGATGCGGATGATGCGATCATCCGGCAGGCTGGCTATTTTCTTCCAGAGCGCGGCCGCGTCATCATCCTCGGCATAGACCGTGACGAGGAGCTTGTCCTTGGGGAGCGCGAAGTCCTTCGTTACCAGCGTCCAGGCATGGTGGATCGCCTCTTCCTTGAAATAGTCGCCGAAGGAGAAATTCCCCAGCATTTCAAAGAAGGTGTGGTGGCGCGCCGTATAGCCCACATTATCAAGATCGTTGTGCTTGCCGCCTGCGCGTACGCATTTCTGCGAGGAGACGGCGCGCGGATTGGCGCGCTTTTCAGCGCCAGTAAACACGTTCTTGAACTGGACCATGCCCGCATTGGTGAAAAGCAGGGTCGGGTCATCCTTGGGCACGAGCGGGCTGGAGGCCACCACTTCATGGCCGTTCCCTTCAAAATAGCCAAGGAACTGGGCACGTATGTCGCGCAAGCGCGTCATGGCAGTCTCCGCTCATCTGCAAAATTTCACTTACCGTTGCGCACATATACGAACGGGCGCCCGGCTTAGCCAAGCGCCCGCTGCAATGCAATGCGGTTAAGAGCTGCGAAGACGCCCTACCCGGCCGCTTCCGCCGCATCATCCAGATCATCATCCTCGCCCGGACCAACCAGCATTTCCTCGGCAATGAGGCCGGCATTGGCACGGATCTGGTTCTCGATCTTCTCCGAAATCTCCGGGTGATCGAGCAGGAATTTGCGGGCGTTTTCGCGGCCCTGACCGATGCGCTCGGAGTCATGCGAGTACCATGAGCCGGATTTTTCGATGATCCCGGCCTTCACGCCCAGATCAATCACCTCGCCCATGCGCGAAATGCCTTCGCCATAGAGAATATCGAACTCCACCTCGCGGAAGGGCGGCGCCACCTTGTTCTTGACCACTTTCACGCGCGTCTGGTTACCGATCACCTCGTCACGGTCCTTGATCGCGCCGATGCGGCGAATATCGAGGCGGACCGAGGAATAGAATTTCAGCGCATTACCGCCGGTCGTCGTTTCCGGATTGCCAAACATCACGCCGATCTTCATGCGGATCTGGTTGATGAAGATGACAAGACAGTTGGACTTGGAGATGGAGCCGGTGAGCTTGCGCAGCGCCTGGCTCATCAGACGGGCCTGAAGGCCCGGCAGGCTGTCGCCCATATCGCCTTCCAGCTCGGCACGCGGCGTCAGCGCAGCGACAGAGTCGATCACCAGCACATCAATGGCGCCAGAACGCACCAGCGTGTCGGTAATTTCCAGCGACTGCTCACCCGTATCAGGCTGGGAGACCAGCAACTCACCCACATCCACGCCCAGCTTGCGGGCATAGACCGGATCGAGCGCATGTTCCGCGTCAACGAAGGCGCACACGCCGCCGCGCTTTTGCGCCTCGGCAATGCAGTGCAGGGCCAGCGTCGTTTTGCCCGAGCTTTCAGGGCCGTAAATCTCGACGATCCGCCCTTTGGGCAGGCCGCCAACGCCCAGCGCAATGTCCAGCCCCAGCGAGCCGGTGGACACCGCCTCGATATTCTGGTTCGGGCGGGCACCGAGCTTCATGACTGAGCCCTTGCCGAACTGGCGGTCGATCTGCGTGAGTGCGGCTTCGAGTGCCTTGGACTTGTCCATATCGGTGTCTTTCACCAGTCGGATTGCGGAAGATGCCATCGGTTCGGTTCCCTTATTTCACGCATCGCCCGGATCGGCAATTGCGCTGCGTTGAGGGAATCTGTACCGGATTTGTTCACAGAACACAAGCGGAACATTTACGCGCGACGAACACGTCCTACCGCCCCAACTCGTCCTTCACGCGCTGGGCCAGCGCCTCCAGGCTGAAGGGCTTGGGCAGGAAGGAAATATCGAGATCCGCCGACAGGGTGTGCGAGAAATGCTCCTCGGCATAGCCCGAAATGAAGATCACGCGCGCATTGCCGAGATACTGGGTAGCGGCTTTCAGTAGCCCCGGACCGTCCAGCCCCGGCATAACCACGTCGGAGATGATGAGATCAAACTCGCCGGGGCGCTCCTCGAGAATCGCGAGAGCCTCTTCGCCATCCTCGGCCTGTTCCACCTCATAGCCGCGCTTTTTCAGCGTCGCCGCCGTAATGGTGCGTACCGGCGCTTCATCCTCCACCAGCAGGATTCGCCCGCGCCCGGCGAGGTCTGCAGGCTTGCGCTGCACCGGCACTTCAGCCTTGCGCGCTTCGGTCTTTGCGATCTCCTCGGCATCGGGCGTGTGGCCGGGCAGATAGATCGAGAAGGTCGTGCCCTCACCGGGCTTCGAACGCGCAAACAGGAAGCCGCCGGACTGCTTGACGATGCCATAGACCGTCGCAAGGCCGAGGCCCGTGCCCTTGCCGGGCTCCTTGGTCGTGAAGAACGGCTCGAAGATTTTCTCCAGCGTGGCCTCATCCATGCCGGAGCCTTCGTCGGCGACGTGAATGGCCGCCCATGGCCCGTCCTTGACGTCCGGCGCGCCAGCCGCGCGCACGATGGTGGCATCAACGCCTTCGGTGGAGATGGTCAGCGTGCCGCGCCCCTTGGCTGCCATCGCGTCGCGCGCATTGGTGGCAAGGTTCATCAGCGCGTTGGCAAGCTCGTCCTTGTCAATGCGTACCAACGGCACATCCCGGCCATGACGCACTTCCACGCGCACCCATTCTTCCACGCTCTGGCGCACCAGGTGTACGGTATCGGCGAGCGTCTCGGTCAGATCGACAGTCTCGACGCGCAGGGTCTGCTTGCGGGCAAAGGCGAGCAGGTGCTTGATCCGGCCTGCCGCCTGCGCCACCACGCCATTGATGTTCTGCAGGTCCGGATAGGTCGGGTCCCCTACCGGATGGCGCAGCAGCAGATTGTCAGTATTCAGCCGGATCGCGGTCAGGAAATTGTTGAAGTCGTGCGCCACGCGCGCCACCAGCTCACCGACCGCTTTGAGCTTTTGGGCCTGCGCATACTGGCCTTCCAGCTCGCGCAAAGCCGTGATGTCCACCAGATAGGCCGCCCGCTTGCCCGAACGCGCCGGCGACAGGAAGAGATGCACGTCGCGCAAGCCGTCCGACGATTTCAGCTTGAGCGCCACCGGCTCGCTGCGCCCGGACATGGCCGCAGCAAAGGCCGCCTCCGCACTGTCTCCGAGGCTCCAGTCGAACAGGCTTTCAAATGCCTTGCCCGGCAGCGCCGCGCCGCCCGACAGCTGCACCAGGGCCGGATTGGCATCCTCGATGATCGAGCGGGCCGGGTCGGCGCCGTCAAGGCGCGCCACGCCAAACGGCGCGCTGGCAAACATGTCATCGAAGGTCCGTCCAGTACGCCCGCCGGTGTGCTGGGCAATCATCTGGGCGACGCCGGGGGGCGTGCCTGCCGCCGTCAGCCCGTAAACCACGGCGCGCGCGCGCACAGGGCGCCCCTCATCCCATTCAACGGCGAGGGTAATCGGGCTTTCAACACCTTCGCGAGCCAGCAGCCGCGCATCAAGGCGCACAACGCCCTTCTCGCCGCGGGTTTTCAGGAAGCCCTTGGCCATGTCACCGGCCAGGAAGTCTTTCACCTTCAGGGCCTGCCCCTCAGGCACATCCAGCCAGGAGCGCAAGGTCGCATTGGCGGCCAGCACACGGCCCTCGCCATCGGCCATGAACAGGCCCACCGGCGCATGCTCGGCCCAGTCCGGCGTTCCGGCTTCAGCTTCCAGCGTGTCGCCTGCGCGCACTTCGGTGAAGCGCCACAGCGCGCCGCCCTGCGGCACCGGATCAATGGAAACGCTATACACGCCGCCACCGGACTCTCCGAGCGCGGTAAGGGTTTCACGGGCGGCCTCGCCCGATGCGGCTGCGCGCGACAGACGGTAGAGCGCGCCGCCCGAACTGCCCGGCCACAAACGGTCCGGCGCTGGCAGGGCAATGCCTGCCGTCAGCGGCATCACGGTCTTTGCCAGCTTCTGGTAGGCGTTATTGGCCCAGATCGCCCGCCCACGCACATCGGTGATGAGTATCGGTTCGCCAGCCGCATCAATGGCGGCACTGACCAGCGCATCAGCCTTGGGCCGGACCGCAGGCTCAATGCGCAGCGAGCGCGCAGCGCTCTCCCCGGCGGCCAGCGCGAACATCAGAATGAAGGCAACGAACGCTATGCCCGACAACAGCACAAACCCGTGCCAGCCCGCCGTCGACGCCGCAATGAGCGAGAAGCCGGCCGCCCCAAGCGCCAGCAGGCCCGAAATCCAGAACACGGTGCGCGCCAGCAGCGTGATCCGGCTCTGACGCTCTCTGGGAAGCGACTGCTTACGCACCGACACAGGTCCGGTACTGCCCTTCGCGGGCTTCGGATCCGGCTTTGCGGCCTTGTCTGTACGGGCGGGGGCGTCGGTCATCACGGCACTCCGTGTGGGAAAAGCGATTCGGCCACTGGTTTGACCGATTCAGGTTAACCAGTTTTCCGCGCCCTGACGAAAACTTCTGCGGCAGGCTGCGCGCTCGAGCGCGCCGATTACGGGCCAAGCCAGCGCTTCTATTTCGAGGACCGGGACGGGATCGAGTACGAGGTGGTGAGCTATTCCTAGCGCCGTTTTTTCAGCGAGAGCACATAGCCGATCACCTTGGCGACTGCCGCGAAGTGTTCCGGCGGAATCACCTCGTCGAGATCGACGCTGGCGTGCAGGGCGCGCGCCAGCGGCGGATCTTCGACGATCGGCACGCCGTGCTCCTCGGCGATCTCGCGGATTTTCAACGCCACCGCTTCCACGCCCTTGGCCACGCATATCGGCGCGGCTGTCACACCCTGCTGGTATTTCAGCGCCACCGCGTAGTGGGTCGGGTTGGTGATGACGACAGCCGCCTCCGGCACGGCGGCCATCATGCGCTTTCTGGCCCGCTCCTGACGTATCTGGCGCAGGCGCGCGCGCACCATCGGGTCGCCTTCGGACTCCTTGAACTCATCGCGGATCTCGCGGCGGCTCATCTTGTTGCGGTCATAGAATTGCTGGCGCTGGAAAATGTAATCGGCCAGTGCGATGATCGCGAACACCGCCAGCGCCGCCAGCATGAGCTGGATGGCAATCTCACGGAACAGCACCAGAATCTGGGCTGGCGCCACGGCAGGCAGACCGGCCAGCAGCGACTGGCGCGGCCACAGCACAATGGTGATGGCGATGGCCACCAGCGCCATCTTGGCGAGGCCCTTGACGAAATTCACCCAGCCCTGAGGCCCGAGAATACGCTTCACGCCTTCGACAGGGTTCAGCTTGCTGAGCTTGGGCTCCAGCTTGGACGTGGTGAAGATCAGCCCGTGCTGGACAAAATGGCCCGCCAGCGCCGCCGCAATGATCGCCCCGAACGCCAGCCCCATGACCAGCAGGACCTTCATCACCGCAGCCATGGTCAGCGCCAGCGCGCCGGTATTATCGAGCGACATCTCGTGAGGCTGGGAAAGGAAGACTGACAGCTCGCGCGTCAGCCCTGCACCCATGGACGGCCCGAAGGCGGCCAGCACGCCAAGGCCTGCCGCCAGGATAAACCAGGCCGGGATTTCCTGGGATTTGGGGACGTCGCCTTTCTCGCGCGCCTTGTCCAGCTTTCGCTGGCTTGGCGGCTCGGTCTTTTCGCTCTTGTCTTCACCTTCTGCCATGTGATCCTCACATCAGCGTTGCGGTGAAGGCTTCAAAGCGCTCCAGCCAGACCATGGCGATAGTACCAAGGGCGAGCGCGAAAATGGTGAAACCGATCAGGATGTTCACCGGCATGGCGACGAAAAATATCTGCACTTGGGGCATCATTTTCGAGAGCACGCCAAGGCCCAGATAGAAGACGAGCCCGAACAGGACCAGCGGGGCGGCCAGCTGGATACCGATATTGAACGCGCTGATGAAAATATCCACGGCCCATTGCGCCGCATCACCCCACATGGGCACCTGACCGGCCGGCATCATCATGTAGGAGCCGGCCGCCGCCTGCAGCAGCAGATGGTGCAGATTGGTGGTGAAGATCAGCACGATGAAAAGCAGGTTCAGGAAGGCCGCCGGCAAGGCGCCGGTCTGACCTTGCGCCGGGTCAAACGCCTGGGCCATGGCAATACCGCTCTGATAGCCGATCACCTGGCCTGCCACGGATGCGGAGGCCAGCAGCATGCGTGCAACGCCGCCAATCATCAGGCCGATGACCGCCTCGCCAGCGACATAGCCAGCAAGCCCGCCGAGCGTATCAGGCTGCGCGGGCAGCATCGGCGCCACGACCGGCCCGATGGCAAAGGAGAATGCCAGCGCGAAAGACAGCCTGATGCGGATCGGGATGCCCGGCTCGGCAAAGCCCGGCAGCAGCATGAGGATTGCGCCCATGCGGGCGAACACCAGCGCGGCGGCAAAGACGATGGCAGGAAGATCGAAGGTCAGAATCATCGCGGCTTCAGCCTGCCGCGATTCTGTCCGCGATATTGGTCATGAATGCGCCCAGCACCGCGCCCATCAGCGGCATAAAGACAATCAGCGCCAGGAAGATCGCGAAAATCTTCGGCACGAAGACCAGCGTCATCTCCTGCACCTGCGTCAATGCCTGAAACAGCGCGATGATGACGCCAACGGTCAGCCCGACAATCATGATGGGCGCGGCCATGGCAAGCATGGTCCAGATGGCTTCACGGCCAACATCAAGCACTTCTGCGCCCGTCATTCTGTCAGGCTCCCGCTGGCGTTACGTGTTGGTCCAGACGCCATTGCGCCGGTTAAGAAAGGTTAAACATCCGTTTACCCTGTTTACGCGTTATCGCGCCGCCACCGCTCCATGGCGCCGGAAATGGCAAACGTTTCCCGGTATTTGGGCGAACCTGACGGACGAGGCGGGCGCTCCGATGTCAGCGCCATGATCTCGGCCAGCTTGTTGTGGGCAGCGCCCGCCTGCCCGGCCCCGATATAGGCGTGCAGCTCAACGAGTGCGTTGGACAGCGGATCGTGAGCGCGGATCACGAAATAGGGCTCATCGTCGGCAAGATCGGGCAGGCAGTCGAACTGCGAGGGATTGGCCTTCGAGCCAAGCGGTGCATCACTCATTGTTTCAACCCTTTCCAGCCGGGACATGGGAACCGCCGAAAAGCGGCCTGCAGTCGGCAGTTCTAGCCGATTCCCTGCCCGCTGGCATTTACGCACATACCCTCTTTTCGGCGCCCCCGTTGATTGCCAAATATGTCGATGCGCGGCGGACACCCTTGCGGCCCGCGCGCAATATTTTTTTGAGCGTTCTTTTGTCTGGAGTTCCCCATGACCACCGAGACCGCCGCGTCACCGGCGCGGCTCACCCTGTATGCCATCATCGCCGCTGTGACCGGCTCGCTCTTCATCACCGTTACCGGCTTTCTGACCGTCGCGGCCGTGATCTGGGCGCTGGGCATGACCCTGCACCTGCCCATGCTGGCCATCGAGATCGGCGAAGTGCTCGCCGGTATCGGCGCAGTGGTGCTGACCGTGATCCTTATCCGCGGCGCCCTCGCGCTGGAGCGGCAGAGACTGACCGGCGAACTGGTCTGACATTCGCCGTCAGCCGGGCCAGCCCGTCTTGCCGTTGCCATAATTGACCGCGCACACTTCCCCCCGGATACGCCATCATCTGGCGGCAACGGGGAGGAATGTGTGATGACAGTTCGCGTGATGACGGGCGCGGTATTGCTGGCTGCGCTTGCGCTGGCAGCTTGTGGTAATGGCGGTCAGGACGGTGGCTTTCGCGATCGCGGCGATGCGGCAGTAGACGCCGCCTCTCCGCCGCAAATGTATGAGATGGCACTGTCCTCCCGACAGGCCAGCCCCGCTCCGCCCCCGCCGCCACAAGCAGGCGCGCAGGAGGAACAGGCGGCTCTGCTGGCCTATGCGCATAATTACGGCCTGCGCCTGCCAGCCCGCGTACTGGCCGATGTTCACACCGCCCACCAGCAGGCCTGCGCGGCAGCCGGTGGCAGTGTCTGCCGCGTCGTCAGCGCGACGATCAATGATCCTGATGGCGAGCGCCCCTCCGGCGCGCTGGAGATACGCGCCCGGCCGGACTGGATCGCCAGCTTCCGCGAACGCCTGGCGGGCGAGGTCGATGAGGCCGGCGGCAATATCCAGAGCGAAAACACCAGCGTTGATGATCTGACCACCCAGATTGTCGACGGCGAAGCACGTCTTCGCGCCCAGACGGCCCTGCGTGACCGGCTGCAAGCCCTGCTGGAGACCAATGAAGGCCCCATGGCCGACATACTGGCCGTCGAGCGGGAGCTGGCCCGCGTGCAGGCCGATATCGACAGCCGCGCCAGCGTCATCGCGGCGCTGCGTACACGCGTCGAGACATCGCGCCTGACGCTGCACTACCACCCGATTGTCAGCCAGACCTCGCCGGTGCGCTTCAACCCGATCATGCAGGCGCTGGAAGACTTCACCGACACGCTCTCTGAAGGCGTGGCAGCGGTGATCGTGTTCATAGCCGTGATCCTGCCCTGGCTGATCCTTCTGATACCGGCGGTCTTCCTCATTCGCTGGCTGCTGGTGCGGCGCAAGCGCAAGAAGGCTGTAGCCAAGCCATCATAGTCCGGTCCTGACGCGCCGTTTGCACAGACGTGCAAACGGCGCGTTAACCACGCTCTTTAACGCCGCTCTAAACCGGCTGGCGTAATGTGTCCGTGATTTCGCCTCTCCGGCGAGAAACAGCGGAGCCTGTCATGGCCAAGGCCGTCTTTCACAAGCACCAGCGCGTGTTCGTCCATCCGGTCGGCACATGGGCGCTGGTGGAGAAGGTCAAGCCGCAATGGGTCCGCGATGTCGAGGAGCCGGTAAAGGTCTTCTACGATTGCGGGCTGGGGCGCGATTTCCAGGCGCACGAGCTGGCGGTTGAAGATGGCGGCGGCGAAAACACGGGCAATAACTGGCGTGTACTGCGCGCGGCCAATAAATGGCAGACGCCCGAAGAATGCGCCCACCACCCCTTCCCCGGCACCTATCCGGTGGTCGTCACCGACCAGCAGAACTGGGGCGGCTGGCGTACGCCGGGCGCCGAATATGACCGCGACCCGCACCGCATCGAGACGCAAGCGCGCCTGATCGCGCAGGCCCCGCGCCTTCTGGCACTGGCTGAAGCGGTGGCGCGCGCCGTTGCCGACAATCCTGAATGCGGGCCCGAACTGGTGGGGCTTGCCCGCCAGATGTCAGAGACCGTGCGCACGGTCCGGGCGAAGCCGGGCGAGGCGGGAAGCGCGGCCAGCCAGGCCGCCGAATAATACCTTAGAGGCGCTGGACGTTTACCGGCCTGCAACCCTATTCTGGGAGCGATGATTCGAGCCCGGACAGCGCGCAATACCGACGCACGGCGTCCGCACGGACGGCCGGCCATGGACGGGCCAGCCTCCGGGCGCGCACGCCTGTCCCGTCTTGTCCTGATTTTCCTCATCGTTTTCGCAGGCGTGTTCGGCACCGTCATCTGGGCCAAGCTGCAGATGGAGTGGACCTCTGCACGCGCAGACGCGGAAAACCGTCAGGCCCGCAGCGCCGCCTTCATCGCGGAAAGTGTCTCCGGGCGCTTGTCCGAGATACGCGGCGCCCTGAGCTTTGCTGCCGCCAGCCTTGCCCGGCCCGGTGACGAGGAGGGCCAGCTTGCCATTGTAGAGGCCGTTACTGGCTCGTCTTACGTGTCTGGGGCGGCGCTCTGGCTGCCCGACAGCACGCCACTGACAGCTGGAAGCGTGCCCGCTGATCTGGCTGCAGCAGCCGATGCAGCGCTTGGCGGGCCACAATGGGTTGCCGGTATTGCCGGCGATACTACCCATGTCGTCCTGGCAGCGCCGGTTCCACTGCCGGACCGGCGCGTAGGCACGCTGCTGGCCTTCGCCAGCCCGTCCGAACTGATAAGCGCGGACCGCGCCGCCCGTATTGCCGTGCTGACTGACAGCGTGGGCCGCACGCTCGCGCTATTCCCGGAAGCGCCGGTTTCCGGGGCTCCGCTGGCAGCCGAGCGGTTCGGGCTGCAGAGTTCTGACGTCCGGGCGCTGGGCGATTCCGGCGGCGGCGCCATGACGGGCGCGCGCCTTGGCGAGACCGAGCAGGTGCTGGGGGTGGCCCGGCTGCGTGACGCCCCCTTGTACGTCTACGCCGTTGGCCCGGCAGGGCTCGACGCCATGGCCTGGAACATGACGCTCATTTTCCATGCTCTTCTGTTCTTCGGGCCGCTGTTTACCGCCATCGCGTTTTACGTCGTGCTGCTGATGCAGACCGGGGCGCTGAAAAAGGCTGAAGCGCGCCTGCGTGATTCCGAGCGCCGCTTCCGGCTGGCCATCGAAGGCGCGCGCTGCGGCGTCTGGGACTGGGATCTGGAAACCGACGCCGTTTTCATCACCGACTCCTTTGCCCGCATGCTGGGGCTGGATGATGCAGCCAGCATGTCCGGCGCCGAGTTTCTCCAGCTGTTGTCGAACGAGGACCGCTCCCGCCTGCGCACGGCCATCCGGGCTGCATCCAGAGCGGAAGAGGTGGATCTGGAGGTTCGCGCGCAAAATCTGGCTGTCTGGGTGCAGATGCGCGGCCGCCCTCTGGCCACTGACGGGGCCGGACCGGGACGGCGCCTCGTCGGCGTCGCGATTGATGTGACCGAGCGTAAAGGCGCCCAGAAGCGCGTACTCGCCGCCGAAACCCGCCTGCGGGCAGCGCTGGAGTCCATGACGGAAAGTTTCGCGCTTTGGGACTCGCGCCGCCGCCTGGTGCTGTGGAACCGCAAATTCCGCGATTTCTTCAACCTGCCTGAAGGCTCTCTGCGTGCGGGCATGGCGTATGAAGCTGTGGAAGCAGCAGCGTCCGGCTCTATAGCCAATGTCCACGCCAGCGAGAATGACGGTGAGTCCTACCAGATGGAACTGACCGACGGACGCTGGCTGCATTATTCGGAACGTCAGACCGCCGATGGCGGCCTGGTCAGCGTGGGCGCGGACATCACGCTTCTCAAGCAGCAGCAGGGCGAGCTGCGCGATAACCAGGAGAGGCTGCGTCAGTCCTATAACGAGCTCGAAACCTCATCCCAGCAGATCAGGGAGCTCGCCAGGAGTCATCACGAGGAAAAGCTGCGCGCCGAAGAGGCCAACAGGTCCAAGTCTGAATTCCTGGCCAATATGAGCCATGAGCTGCGCACGCCGCTGAACGCCATTATCGGCTTCAGCGAGATGATGCAGAAGCAGATTTTCGGCCCGCTCGGCCATGACCGCTATATCGAGTATGCTGGCGACATCCACAATTCGGGTGGCCTGCTGCTCTCGCTCATCAACGACATCCTCGATATGTCGAAGATTGAGGCGGGCAAGATGAGCCTGCAGACCGAACCGCTCGATCCGGCTGCCGTTATCGATCAGTGCATCCGCCTGATCGGCGCACGCGCACAGGAAAAGAGCCTGCAGGTGCGCGCCGAATGCGGTGATCTGCCAGAGATTGATGCCGACCCGCGCGCGCTCAAGCAGATATTGCTGAACCTGATGTCAAACGCGGTGAAGTTCACGCCGGAGGGCGGCCGCGTCGTGGTGCGCGGGTTCGAGGCCGCTGACGGCATTGTGCTGCAGGTTGCCGATACCGGCATTGGCATCGCGGAAGAAGATTTGCCCCGGCTCGGCCGGCCATTCGAGCAGATCGAGAGCCAGCACTCCAAGAGCTATCAGGGCTCAGGCCTCGGTCTGGCCCTGTCGAAATCGCTGGTGGAGCTGCATGGCGGCGAGCTGCGTATCGACTCGGTGCTGGGCAAGGGCACCACCATCTCCTTCACCATTCCCCGGCATCAGGACCAGCCGGGAGGCAATGACAATGGTGATACGAGCGCCGTCAACGAGGCCGCAGAATAGCCTATTCGGGCCGTTCGCCACCGTGATGGTGACGGTGTTCTTCGCCCGGCCTTTCACCACCCCGCCTCATGCCCCGCCCGCCCGGCGCGTAGGCCGCCTCCAGCGCGGCCCGGCGGGCCTCCGGCTCAAGGTCCGAAACGATACCGAGGATTACCTCTTCACCCGCCGCATCCAGCTGAGAGCGCAAGGCGCGAATGTCCGCGGTCAGCGCCAGCATGGCTGTCTCATCGAACGCCTCGGCGCGCAGAAGCGCGTTCATCTCGCGGCGGCGTGCAATCATCTCGCCAAACAGGGGACGCAGCTCACGCAGACCCTCGCGCAACTCGGCGCTGGCCGTCTCGCGGCGTTCCTCGGGCAGCGCGGCAATAAAGGCGCGCGGATTGAAGCCGCCACCGCCGGGCATATGCCCGCCCGCTTCATGGACAGCGCCTGCCGGCGTCAGCGCACGCTGGGCGAGTATCCCTGCCAGCACGCCATTGGCGCCCAGCGACACGACGAGAAGTGCAATCCAGAAACGCCGCCCTTCAAACCAGCTCATCAGCGCCCCTCACCATCAATGAAATCGACAAGCTCTTCATAGGCGGGGTCAGCAAAGCTGGAGAAGGCCATGGCATAGGCCGCATCGCTCTGACTGGCACCGCCAAGGCTTGCACCGCCCCAGCCAAGCCCCAGCCCGGCGCTGAGCGCAAGCACAGCCGCCAGCCGCGCCCATTCAGGCGCAAAGCGCGCCTGCGCCTGCCCGGCGGCAAGTATGCGCCCCGCAAGCTCCGCAGAGGGTGGTTCTGCCCGCGCCGCTTCCAGCAGCCCGTCCAGCTCGCCGGTCTCTGCCATCAGCCTGGTGGCCGTCTCGCCATTGTTTTCCATGAAGGCAAGCGCGCCGGGACGCTCTGCCTGCGGCCAGCGTTTGGGGTCCGCCCCATAGGCGGAGAGAAGCGCGGAAAATCGTGTCTGGTCCATCATATCGGGTCCCCCCGGCTTTGATCGCCACGGCCATGAGCCAGCGTGTTTATGAGGTCGGCTGCGTTGTCTGCCAGCTGTTCGCGCAGGCTGCGCCGCGCTCGTGACAGCAGGGATTCCATCGCTTCCACACTGACCTCCATTATCTCTGCCGCCTCGATATTGCCCAGCTCCTGAAAATGACAAAGTTCAAGCGCAAGGCGCTGGCGTTCGGGCAAGGCAGCAACAGCGGCGCGTACGGCCTCCTGACTGTCCTTGCCCGCGAGTACGCTGTCGGCATCCGCCTCGCCATCTGCCCGCTCATAGTTTTCGGGCATGCTGGTTTCGCGGCGTTTTCTCAGGCGGTCATAACAAAGATTGACCGCAATTCTCATCACCCAGCTATCGAAACGCGCCGTGCCGGGCTTCCATTTGTGAGCATGGCGCCAGACCTTCAGATAGGTCTCCTGAGCCACGTCTTCGGCTTCGCTGCTATCGCCCAGCAGGCGCCAGGCAACGCCTGTGATCTTGGGCAGGGTCCGGGTAATGAACGCCTGCATGGCAACGCTATCGCCCTGAGCGAGCGCGCGCGCCAGCGCGGCGTCGCCGTCAGGGACGGCGCCCTTTCCCGAGCCGGTAATGACCTGCAGAACCGGCCGGATGGACGCCTCCCTGACAAGCTGACCTTCAGTCGCTCTAGTCGCGGCTGCGGCGTTGGCGGCGTTCACCGCGCTCACCCCGTTCACCGCGCTGAGCGTGCATTTCCGCCATACGTTCCTGCACAGCGGCGACGGTGACGGAATCATTACCTTCACCAGCCCAGCGGTCAAACATGGCATTACCGCGCGCCTCGAAATCAGCGCGGGTGATCTCGCGATCAGCACGTTCGCTGCGCTCGCCGCCACGCTCGCCCCATTGACGGCGGCGTTCGCCATCTTCAGGGGCACGCTCGGCCCGGCGTTCAGCCCAGCGCTCGCGCATCAACTCACGGTCAGCCGCATTGATGACGCCGTCATCATTGGCGTCCATGCGGTCAAACATGGTGTTGTGATGGGCCAGAAACTCGGCGCGGGTGATGACACCATCGCCGTCAGCATCAATGTCGGCGAGACGTTCGGCAAAAGCTTCAGGATTGGCGCGCGGGCCGCGATGGCCCCAGCGATGGCCGCGGCGTTCACCGCGTTCGCCAGCTTCAGATTCCTGCACGGCCGCTTCAGCAGCAACAGCGCTGACAGACATGACCGGTACAGACGTAAAGCCGAGCGCCAGAGCAGCTGCGGCAAATTTCAGGGAGGTTTTCATTGCGTCGTAACTCCGATTGCTTCGGTGAGCAGTTGTCCCTCTGCACCCATTCAAACGAAGTGCGGCGCTCCTATCCGTCGCGCGTAGATGCCCTTTTTTCTACTGCCTTGATAAATATGGCTCTTGTCTGAGTAGCAAGCGCCTCTACCCGCGCTCTTAGCGCTTCGAGATTGGCGCAGCCTGCCGCCTGAGCGAGACGCCGGGCGAACGGTTCGCTGGCATCTTGCGGATCAAATCCGCTGCCATGGGCCAGCCGGGTCAGCTGCGTCACCGCTTCGTAAAGCGCATGGGCTTCCAGCAGGGTGTGACTGTCTGACGCCTCCAGCCAGCCTTCACCTGCCAGCCTTTCCAGCGCCTTGCGCGTGGACGGTTCGCAGCCCAGCCGGCCCGCCACCAGCCCTGCCTGCGCGACGAACTCAATATCCATCAGACCGCCCTGACGCAGCTTGAGGTCCCAAGACGAGCCCGCAGGCTTGTCGCGCTCCAGACGGGCGCGCATGTCGCTGGCGGCCTTGCACACCTCTCCCTCGCTCAGCGTGTGCGCATTGACCGTATCCGAGATGGCCGTGGAGACAGCCCTGTCATCCCCGCTGGAAACGACCAGGCTCGCACGCGTCATCGCCATGCGCTCCCACACCCATGCCTCCTCACGGTAATAGGTTTCAAAGCGCTGCAGCGAGACCGCTACAGGCCCGGCAGAACCCGACGGACGCAAGGCCAGATCAACCGGGTAGAGCGCCCCTTCCTCAGTCGGCGCAGAGAGCGCTGACACAAGGCGCTGGGTGAAGCGCGTGAACCAGACCGGCGCTTCGAGCGGCTGGGCACCGTCGGACTGCTCGGCCTGCGGCTCGTACACGACGATCAGATCCAGATCGGAATCGGCTGATAATTCCCCGCCGCCCAGCTTGCCCATGCCCAGCACATGCCACCGGCCGGGCGCGGCCCCGTGACGGCGCTCCATCTCGCGCTCAGCCGCTTGCGCCATCGCGGTCACACTATGGCGCGCGAGCAGCGAATAGGCCTGAGCGGCCTCGCTGGCCCCTGCCCGGCCCCGCAGAAGCTGCGCGCCTATGCGCAGGCGCTCCTCGCGCACGAAGCGGCGCGCGGTATTCATGGCATCCTCGAAGGTCTCCCCCCGTGCCAGACGCTCCGTCAGCGCTTCCTGGCTAGCTGGCCCGGTCTCCGACAGCGGTGCCGCAAACGCAGGCTCCAGCATCACATCCAGCAATGCCGGGCGCTTGCCAATCTCCTCGGCGAGGCTGGGTGCCAGCCCCAGAATGGCGACCAGCTCGTCGGCAAGCGCCGGATGCGCGGTGAGAAGTGATAGCGGCTGCACGCCGGAGGGCAGGCCTTCAAAAAAGGCCGCAAACCGGGCAAAGGCCGCATCGGCATCGCCGGTCGCGCCAATGGCTTCCACCAGACGCGGCGCCAGGCGCGAGAACAGCCTGCGCGCCCGCTCTGTGCGCGCGGCCCGCGCCCTGCCTGCCGCCCAGCCCGACAGCTGATGCCAGATGCGCATCGGATCGGAAAAGCCCAGCCGGGAGAGCGTTTCAAGCGTGTCAGGCGTCGGTTCCACCCCGGTCAGCACCAGGCTGCCTTCATGGGTGGCGAGGCTCTCGCCCTCCTCGAACTGCTCGGTGAAGGCGTTGTGTACGGCGCGCAGCGTATCGGCCACACGCGCATCAAACGCCTCGAGCCCGGCATAGCCTGCAAGGGCGGCAACGCGTGCCCGGTCAGCATCCTTCTGTGGAAGCGTCTGGGTCTGTTCGTCATCCAGCATCTGGATGCGATGCTCGACATGGCGCAGGAAGCTGTAGCTGTCAGCCAGCACACGCGCCGTATCGGCTTCGATAAGCTCTGCCTCGCGCAAGGCCTTGAGGGCTGACAACGTACCCGCCACGCGCAGCTCCGGCTTTCGCCCGCCAAACACCAGCTGCAGCACCTGGGCGTAAAACTCCACCTCACGTATGCCGCCAAGTCCGAGCTTCACATCGTGCCCGGCAACATTCAGCTCCGCGCGATTGCCAACGGCCTGAATCTGCTTGGCCAGCGCCCGGATGTCCTCCACGGCCGCGAAATCGAGCGTACGCCGCCAGATGAAGGGTTCCAGATCGGCGATGAAGGCGTTGCCGGCTTCGATGTCGCCCGCCACCGCGCGCGCCTTGGCATAGGCGGCCCGTTCCCAGTTCTGGCCTACCGCCTCGAAATAGTGACGCGCCATGTCGCCATTGACCGCCAGCGGCGTCGAGGACGGGTCGGGGCGCAGGCGCAGATCGGTGCGGAAGACATAGCCCTGAGGCGTCATTTCGCTCATCAGGCGCACAAGGCGCTGGGTGAGGCGCGTGGCCAGCTTTTGCGGCTCCTTGCCTTCGGGCACAAGGAAGCGCTCGGCCTCCCACACAACAACCAGATCAATATCGGAGGAGTAGTTGAGGCTCTGCGTGCCCAGCTTGCCAAGCGCCAGCACGGCAAACCCGGCCACCGCACCATCGTCGCCCGCCAGCCCCATCTCCCGCGCCGCAAAGCCCAGCGCGCCCTGAAGGGCGGCATCAGCGAAGGCGGAGATGGTGGCCGTTGTCTGCTCCAGCGGCCATGCGCCAGACAGATCGGCCAGCGCTGTGGCCAGATGAATATCCATCTTGGCCTCTCGCAAGGCCCGCATAAGGTCAGCCTCGGTGTCACATGCGCCTGCCGGGCGCGCGCTGGCAATAACCGCCTCGCACACCGATTCCGGGCTATCCGTGGCCAGCGCCAGCAGGGTGTCGGCGCGCCGCTCCATCAGCCGGGCCAGATAGGGCGAGGCCGACATCACTGCATCAAGAAACTCCGGCGGCCAGGCGGACAGTGCAGCTGACGGAATATTGGCGCGCCGCTGAAGGGCAGCGTCAGCGTCGCGGACAGGAAGCGCTTTAGTGATGCGTTTGGAGACGGGGGCGGTCATGGGACGCAAACTGGCCCGCGTCTGACCTTCAAGGCAAGCGCGTCACGCGCGATGAGTGGGAAACAGCAATGCGATGCGCAGGCCCGGCCCGGCACCGTCCAGCCCGCCGGGGCCGTCATCGAGTTTCAGCTCGGCGCCGTGTACCTCCGCAATGGCCTGAACCAGTGACAGGCCGAGTCCCACACCGGGCAGGTTGCGGCTGGCTTCCAGACGCACGAACCGCTCCAGCACGCGGGGGCGTTCCTCTGGCGGGATGCCGGGGCCGGTATCGGTCACCGAAATCTCCACCGCGCCGCTGGATGTCGCCCGCAGGCGCAACATGATGGCGCCGCCCTCGGGCGTGTACTTGATGGCGTTGTCCACAAGGTTGGCAATCGCCTGCGCTACCAGTTCGCGGTCGCCCAGTATGGAAAGGCCAGCAGCAGCATCCATCGCGAAATCATGGCCGGTTTCCTCGCATACCGGCTCGTACAGCTCGGCCACGTCGGCAATGATCTCTGCCGGATCGAGCGTTTCAAACGCACGGCGGCGCTCGCCGGTCTGAAGCCGGGAGAGCGACATCACGGCATTGAAGGTCTTCAATAGCTCGTCAGCATCCGAGATCGCCTGCGCCAGCGCGGCCTCACGGTCGGCCAGATCGCCTTCGGTCACGAGCGCCGCTTCCAGCCGCCCGCGCATGCGCGTCAGCGGCAGGCGCAGATCATGCGCGATGGAATCGCCCGCCGAGCGCATGCGCTGCATGAGGCGCTCCACGCGGTCCAGCATGTCGTTGAAGTTGGAAGCGAGGTCATCAAGCTCGTCACCGGAGAAGTTGCGCGGCGCACGGCTCTGCAGCCGTCCGGCCATCACTTCACGGGCCGCTGCATTGATGTCATCGAGACGGCGCGAAAAGCGCCGGCTGACCACCGCGCCCGACACAATGCCCATCGCCACAGCGAGGCCCGACGCGATCAGCACAGCGTTGAGGATATAGGTGACGAAGCGCGCCTCGTCCTCGACATCAAGGCCGACGAAAAGCGTGTATCCGCCTTCCAGCTCGCTGATCAGGCCGCGCGCCGCCCGGCTGGGCTCTGCCGCCGTCTGCCCGCCAAGCGGCGCACGCTCATAGGTGAAACGCACACGCCCCTGATCGTCCGGCGCGATGGCCGGAAGGTTGGAGATATTGCCCGACAGCCGCCGCCCGGATGGCTGGTTGAGGAGATAAAGAAATTCCCCGCCAGCCACCGAACGCTGGACGATATAGCGGTTGGCCGCAGCGGCCCCTTCAGCCCGGAAGCGCGCCTCGATGGCGATGCTTTCCTGCGCAATCGCATTATCGGCGCGGCGCACGCCCGCGGTAACAGTCGCGGCATAAACCAGCGCCAGAATGACGAAGCTGGAAACCGCAAACAGCGCCGCCGACAGCAGGGTTAGCCGGAAGGCCGTAGTACGGGCAAAGGATGGCAGGACGAACCTGCCATCCGAGCCCGGAGTGGACAACGGCGCGTCGCTCACGCCTGCAGCCGGTAACCGGCACCGCGAACGGTGTGCAGCATGGTCGACCCGAACGGCTTGTCGATCTTGGAGCGGAGCCGGGAAATGTGGACATCGATGACATTGGTCTGGGGGTCAAAGTGATAGTCCCAGACCTTTTCCAGCAGCATGGTGCGCGTCACCACCTGTCCGGCATGACGCATGAGAAACTCCAGCAGGCGGAATTCGCGCGGCTGCAGGAGCACATCCTCCCCGCCGCGCTTAACCGTACGCGCCAGGAGATCCATCTCCAGATCACCCACGGCAAGCTGGGTCTGGACCGAGCCCGGATCTCGGCGCCGGGCGAGAACCTCGACGCGAGCCAGAAGCTCGGCAAAAGCGTAGGGCTTGACCAGATAATCGTCAGCGCCGGATTTAAGCCCGTCCACCCGGTCATCCACCTCGCCCAGAGCGGAGAGAATGAGGATCGGGGTTGCCATGCCTTCGGCGCGCAGCGTCTCGATCACGGACAGCCCGTCACGCCGGGGCATCATCCGGTCAACGACCAGCACGTCATACTGGCCGTCACGGGCCATATCCAGGCCCTCCTCGCCGTCATGGGCTGCGTCGCAGACATGCCCCGCCTCGCGCAGGCCCCGGCACATGAAGGCCGCTACCTGCTTGTCGTCTTCCATGATGAGAACGCGCATGCCCGGAACTCCCGATCCAGATAGTGATTATGCCGCCCTATTCAGCGTCCAGCCGGAGAGCGACATAGCGCACCCCGCCCTGCTGCCGGGCTACCAGAACAAGCACCGCGTTGCGGTTGCTCTCGCGCGCCGCCGCCACTGCGGCCCGCAAATCCTCGACGCTGCTGACATCGCGGCCACCCGCTTCCAGAATGACATCGCCATTGCGTATATCGCGGCGCGAGGCTTCGGAGTCTGAGCGCACACCGCTCACCAGAAGGCCGCGCGTTCCGCTGGCACCCACACGCTCGCGCGCAGCATCGTCCGCCGGAGCGAGGCTCATGCCGAACACTTCATTGCGCGAAGGCTGGACTTCAGGCGTGGATGACGGCGTACCGGCATCCGGGCGCTCCGACAGGCGGACGCGGATGGTGCGTTCACGGCCGTCACGGATCACGCGCAGCTCGACCCGCTCGCCAGGCGGCACCGAACCGATGCGCTGGAACAGCTCGCGCTGCTCGTTCACAGCCTGACCGTCAATGCGGATGATGACATCGCCGTTCTGCAGGCCGGCTTCGGCGGCCGGGGTTCCGGCGATGACTTCAGCAACCAGCACGCCGCGCCGGTCACGCGGCAGGCCAAGGCTCTCAGCCAGATCAGCGGTCAACGATTGCGGCGCAATGCCCAGATAGCCGCGGCGCACTTCACCGCCTTCGATCAGCTGGTCAACAACGGACGCGGCCAGATCTGAAGGGATGGCGAAGCCGATGCCGACATTGCCGCCCGTGGGCGAGAAGATCGCAGAGTTCACGCCCACTACATTGCCATTGAGGTCAAAGGCAGGGCCGCCGGAATTACCCCGGTTGATGGGGGCGTCGATCTGCAGGAAGTTCGTGTAGAGCTGGGTATTGCCCAGAGGGCGGCCAATCGCGGAGACGATGCCGGCCGTCGCCGTGCCGCCAAGGCCGAACGGGTTGCCGACAGCCACGACCCAGTCACCCACACGGATGGAGGGGGTGCGGTCCAGGCTGACATGGGCAAATTCCCTGCCCGAGCCGTTCACCCGCAAAAGGGCAATGTCCGTCGCCGCATCCCGGCCTACCACTTCCGCCGGAAACTCGGAGCCATCTGACAGCGTCACCGTGATCTCGCTGGATCCGGCAATGACGTGTTCGTTGGTTACAAGCAGGCCGTCAGCGGAGATGAAGAAGCCAGACCCTTGCGAGCGGCGCTCACGCGGCTGGGCCGGGGCACCCTGCCCGCCAAAGCGCTCGAAGAACTCGCGGAACTGGGGCGGAATGTCGGACAGGTCCGGCACACCCCGCGGATCGACGCTGCCCGCCGCCTCAATCGAGACAACAGCCGGACTGACCCGTTCGATCAGGTCGGCAAACGACATCGGCGTGCCGGGCGGCATGGAAGCCGCGCTTCTGGCGGTCTGGGCCGATGCGCCCGGAGAGAGCTCCATCGGCATCAGGCAGACACTGCCCGCAAGCAGGGCGGGGATCAGAAGCGAACGGAAGGCGCGCGGTGACATCATGAGAAATCCTCTGGCGGTTGGGTGTGGTTTGACCCCGCTTGCAAGGGCGGAGCCAGATCGTCCCTGACCGCGTTCATGAACGGGTCAGGCTCTACGCTCTATTACCAAATGGTGACGAAGCTGTAATGATAAAGGGGGTCAGGTCTCGTCACCCGCATAGGCGGTGTCGATATGGGAGCTGCGTTCCAGCGTGCGGTGGACCGGACACTTGTTCGCAATCTCGACGAGCTTGTCTGACTGCTCTGCGCTCAACCCGCCCTCAACCGAAATCGCGCGGGTAAAAACATCGCGCGGCGGCTGGCCGTCTTCGGCGTCGCTTCTGGCATGGGTCACGTGGGTCGAGATACGCCCCAGCGCCCAGTTCTTCCGGTCTGTATACATCCGCAAGGTGATGGTGGTGCAGGCAGCGAGCGCGGTTGAAAGAAGCTGATAGGGAGCCGGACCGGCATCAAACCCGCCAAGCTCCTCCGGCTCGTCGACCAGAAAGCGCGCTTCGCCTGTCGATGCCCAGCTCAAGTAAGCGCCCTTGCCTGTTTCCTGCACGAGGGCTGAGTTATGGCCCGGTGGCGAGGCGGGCGCAGCAGGCAGCGGATCGTTCAGCGCATAGCGCTCCGCCCAGGCTGCGATGACCTTGGCTGCGTGGGCCGCATGCGCGGCGCCGGTCAGCAAATGATCGCCATCATCAAGACTGAGAAAGCTCTTGGGATGTTTCGCAGCAACGAACAGCCGCGTCGCGTTATCGATACCGACAATCTCATCGCGCGGCGCGTGCGCGACGAGCAGGGCCGCTTTCAGCCCTTTGGCAGCGTCCAGCACGTTCTGTCCGGCAATGTCGTCAAGGAACTGCTTGCGGATGGTGAAGGGCCGTCCCGCCAGCTGGACGCGCGCCTCGCCGGTCTGGTGGATCGTGTCCACATCATCGGTGAACTGCTTCTCCACATGAGCCGCATCGGCAGGTGCGCCGATGGTCACGACCGCCTTCACTTCGGGAATTTTTTCCGCCGCCACCAGCACCGCCGCGCCGCCAAGCGAATGCCCGATCAGGATGGAGGGGGCCTCGTAGTGCTCACGCAAATGATCGGCAGCACGCAGCAGATCTTCAATGTTGGAGGAGAAATTCGTATTGGCGAACTCGCCGTCCGACTGCCCGAGCCCGGTGAAATCAAAGCGCAGGACCGCAATGCCGTGAGCTGCCAGTTCGCGCGCCACCCGTGCGGCCGCCAGCGTGTCCTTGGAGCAGGAAAAGCAATGGGCAAACAGCGCATAGCCGCGCGGCGGCGCCTTGGGCCTGTCCAGCCTTGCCGCCAGCGTCTCGCCCTGGCTGCCCTCAAATTCCAGCTTTTCCGACCGCATCTCACCACTCCTGCTTTGCCTTGACGGCAGGAGTGTCCGGCAAGCAGCTTGCGCTTACAAGCCGTCCTTGGCGGCCTTGCGGCGCATGCTGGTGAACAGGAGCGCGCCGCCCAATGCCAGAAAGATCAAAGGCGCCAGCCAGAGCGGCAGAGTGCGCGGCTCCATGGGCGGGCGCATCAGCACTTCATGGCCAAAGCGCGCCACCAGCGCGGTGCGCACGGCCTCGTCTTCGCGCCCTGCGGCAATCTCCTCGCGGATGAAGCGGCGCATATCGCCCGCCATCGGCGCACTGGAATCCAGCACCGACTCGCCCGCGCACACCATGCAGCGCACTTCACGCATCAGGCCTTGCGCGCGCGCCTCGTCAGCCGGTGCCAGTTCGGGCGCGGCCTGCAGGGCCAGGGCCATCAGGAGCGCGGCGATCATGGCAGCACCGCGCGTTGGCGGCGGGTAAGCACCTGCGCTGTCAGTGCCGATAACCCGCCCAGCACGATCAGCGTCGCGCCAAGGCCCAGCATCCAGACCAGCGGGTGGAAGGCGGCGCGGATTTCGTAAGCCGCACTGCCGTCCTCGCGCGGACGCGCCTCGCCGATGGAGACATAGAGGTCGCCAGTGATGGACGAGCCCAGCCCCACTTCGCGGGTATGCTGGTCAGCCGCCCAGTAGAAACGCCGCTCCGGGCTGATTGTGCGCCCGTCCGACACGGCAAGCGTGGCGCGATCCGCCAGATAGTTCGGGCCATCGGCGCGGCGCACATCGGTGAGGGTCAGCGTGTGTCCGGCAATCTCTATGCTTTCACCGCGGCCGAGCGCGCTGTTTACATCCGGCGGGCGCGAGGCATCGGCTGCCGCGCCCAGCGCGATGAAGCCGACCCCGGCATGCGCCATGGCCCGTCCGGCAGCGGCGAATTTCAGCGCACGCGTCTGTGCCAGCGGGAAGGCTTTCGCGATGTCCATCACGGCCCCGGCCATCGCCCAGACGCCCAGCGCCCCGCCAATCACCGCCAGAACCGGCGCGCCAAACCAGACCAGAGCGATACCCGCCAGCGCCGCCGGCACCAGCAGCAGTGCAGCGCGGATCTGTTTCAGCGCCGGTTTCGCGCCGCCATTCGACCATGGCAGGAAGGGCGCCAGGGGCATCAGAAGGAGCGTCAGGACAAGCAGGGGTGTTGCGGCCGCATCAAAATAGGGCGGGCCAACCGAAACCGGCGCACCGCCCAGCATCTCCACAAACAGCGGGTAGAGCGTACCGACCAGCACCACGCCCGAAGCCGCCGCGAGAAGCAGATTGTTCGCTCCAATGAAGGCTTCGCGGCTGGTCGGCTCAAACCCTTCGCCCTCACCCAGATGCCCGGCACGCAGCGCGAAAAGCCCAAAGCCCGCGACGGCCGAGACGCCCAGCATGCCCAGAATCCAGACGCCACGTTCAGGATCGAGTGCGAAGGCATGTACCGAGGTGATAACGCCCGAGCGCACAAGGAAGGCGCCGAGGATCGACAGGATATAAGCCAGCAGCGCGAGGAAAACCGTCCAGCCGGGAAACGCCCCGCGCTTTTCGGTGGCGATGGCGGAGTGAACCAGAGCCGCCCCCAAAAGCCAAGGCATGAAACTGGCGTTTTCGACCGGGTCCCAGAACCACCAGCCGCCCCAGCCGAGCTCGTAATAGGCCCACCACGCGCCCAGCGAGATACCGGCCGTCAGGCTCGCCCAGGCGCCCAGCGCCCAGGGCCGCAGGGCGCGGGCAATATCGCGTCCGCTGATTTTCTGGATCAGTCCCGCCGCAGCAATGGCAAACGCTGCCGACAGGCCGACATAGCCCAGATAGAGGAGCGGCGGGTGAATGGCCAAGGCCGGATCCTGCAGGATCGGGTTGAGATCGCGTCCCTGCAGGGGCGCCGGGTCCAGCCGGTCGAACGGGTTGGACGCAAACACCAGAAAGGCGAAGAACAGGGTCTGCAACAGTCCTTGCAGGCTGACAGCGCGCGCCCTGAAAGCCGGCTCGGCCGGCCCCACCCGCGTCAGGCCATAACCGAAGAGCGCCAGAATGAGGCACCAGAGCAGCATCGAGCCTTCATGCCCGCCCCAGGCCGCCGTGATTTTGTAGAAAAGCGGCTTGTCGACATGGGAATGCCCCGCGACATACGCCACCGAGAAATCTGACTGGACAAAGGCCGCAATCAGCAGCGCAAAGCCCAGAGCCGAAGTGAGAAGCGCTGCAAGGCTGGCCGTGCGCCCGGCAGCGGCATAGGGAGAACGCCCGCCCTGACTGGCCCCAGCCCAGCTAAGCGCCATCTGCGCGAGTGAGGCGATCAGGGCCAGCGCGATCAGAAAACGGCCAAGCTCGGCGATCATGTCCGGCTTTGCCCGATGCGCGCCTGACCGAGCGTCCAGGCATCGCGCCCGGTGCTGCCCGGCAGCGCACCTTGCGCCTCGGCGCTGGCCAGCGCAGAAGCCACTTCCGGCGGCATATAGGCTTCGTCATGCTTGGCCAGCACGCGGCTGGCCACGAACAGGCCGGTTTCCTCAAACGCGCCTTCAGCCACAATGCCCTGCCCCTCACGGAACAGGTCAGGCAGCGACCCCGCATAGGTAATACGGATGTCTGCGATCGTGTCGGTTACCGAGAAGCTTGCACCGCCCGATGCGGGACGCTCGACCGAGCCTTCGATCACCAGTCCGCCAACCCGGATGCGCTCGCCGGGCAGTGGCGGCGCTTCGGCGACCATGGCCGGCGAGTGGAAAAAGGTCATCGCATCACGCAAGGCAAAACCCGCCAGCACACCGGCAGACACCAGCACGCCGGCAGATGCCAGCACGACCCAGAGACGTTTGCGCGCCTTGATCACTCTGTTTCACCCTCTGCTTCAGGCTCCAGACCGCCCGCCCGTTCAAGCGCGTTGAGGATAGCGCCGATACCGGCATCTCCGCCAGCGCGCGCGCGCGCCTCGGTTATCGCTGCGCGGGCGCCTTCGCGGTCATCAAGCACTGCGCGCACACGCGCCAGCACCATCCAGCGGGTTAAATCATCCGGATCCGCTTCAAGTCCAGCCTCCAGCCCTGCGACCATTCGTGCCACCATTGCGTCGGGGCTTTCATCCGGGTCCATCGCCCCGGCATCCATCATCTGCGGGCCGCCAGCAGGACGCGAAAGCAGATCAGCTGCACGAACGGCAATCGCCTGCCGGAAAGGGTCATCGGAAGGCAGGCGCCCGACAATGCCTGCCCAGTAATCCAGCGCCGCCTCGCGATCACCGGCATCATAGGCCGCAGCGCCCAGGAAAAAGGCCGGTTCAGGCAGCGTGCCGTCCAGCTCCATTGAGGCGGCAAATGCGCGCTCGGCTTCGGGGGTGACAGTGCCTTCGTTGAGATTGACCAGCGCCTGTCCAAGATCGGACAGCACGCGCGCGTCTTCGCGCACGCGCACGGAGCGTTCCAGCATCGCAATGGCTTCCAGATGGCGCCCGTCAAACGCCAGAAACCGGCCCAGCATGGCCAGCGCTTCAGGATTGCCGGGTTCACGCCTTACGATGGCGCGCAGGCGTTCCTCCTGCTCCTCCCCCGTCAGCTCGTCCGGCGGTATCGCCGCCAGCCGGGCTTCGGTGTCCGCATAGGGCCGCCCCTCCAGACCGGGCTGTCCGCCGGCCAGATAGATGCCCAGCGCACCGACCGCGAGACCCGCCATGACGCCAAACGCTACCAGCCGGTGCATGGGCGAGGCGGCGCCTTTGGCCAGCGGGGATGCAATCCACATCGCCACACCCACGCCCAGCGCTGCAATTATCAGCGTGAGAGCAATCATGGCGCACCCTTTGCAAAAACCAGAACCAGATTATTGGCGGGCATTTCCAGCCGTTGCAGGAGGGAAAATCCGTATCGCGCCGCGAGCGCCTCGACATCCTCGCGTGCCCGTACGCCCCAGCGCGGATCGCGCGCCTTCAGGCTGGCATCAAAGTCCAGATTGGACGGCGCGGTGTCTGCTCCCTCCAGGAACGGGCCGTACAGGATCAGAAGGCCGCCCTCGTCCAGCAGCGTTGCGGCCCCTTCGGCGAGGCCTTCAGCCGCTTTCCACGGCGCGATATGGATCATGTTGGCGCAGAACACCGCAGATAGCGGCAGTGGAACGGCCTGCCACCAGCCGGATTGCTGCGTGTCCAGATCAAGCGCGGGAGCAATGCGCCCGGCGCCATCGCGGGCCCAGTCATCAATACTGGCGCGAGAGGCCGCGTCTGGATCGCTGGGTTGCCAGTGAAGATCAGCGCGCCCGGTCACACAAGCCAGAGCATGCTCGCCAGTGCCGCTGGCGATTTCGAGCACCCGCGAACCTTGCGGCAGAACCCTCGCAAGCGCCGCGGCGATGACCTCGCGATTGCGCGCTGCACTGGGCGAGCTGAGGCGTGCGCCGGTCTGGCCGCGATCCTCAAGGGCGATGGGAGATGAACGGGTCATCCCGCCTACATAGGCTGCTGGCCGCCCGGGATAAAGCCATTCACGCGGCGCGTGCTGCGGCTGCGCGCCGCAGGAAGACCGATGCAATATCCTGTTGCCCCATCGCCGTCATCAGCCGCGCGATGACCGCAGCACGCTCCGTCAGATCGCTATCGCCCGGAGTGTTTCTCATCTGTGCCAGCAACATTTCCGAGACCATGTCGAAGCGCTGGCCGATCCGGTCCAACACTCCAGCATGCGCGCCGCCAACCGCTGCCCGCGACGCATCATCACGCGTCAGCCGCAAAAAGGTGCAAAACACCTCCATGCGCGTAGCCGCCGACGCCAGCGCCTCGCCCGATAGCTTCAGTCTTGCCGGCAACGGCTTGTGCGGATCGGGGACCGTCTTGTCGAGCTGGGTCAGGGCGGCCGCATGGATCGCCTCCATCTGGGCCGAGGCACGCTGGCGCAGGGCCAGTATCTGGCGTCCCCAGCCACCATCCTTGCGGATGCCTATTTCCCGGCTCATCCCCACCGTGACCGTGGCAAACTGGGTCAGGGCAGCGGCCATCTCGCGCGCAGCCTCGATACTGGCAGGGATCTCGGCAAACCCGCTGACATAATAGGCCGCATCTTCCAGCAGGGCGTCACCTATGGTGGAAACATCGGTACGCGAAAGCAGGAAGTCATCGTCGCGCCGCACAATCTTCTCGAACACGCGAAGTATGGCCCAGGGGCGTGTCAGGCGCGCCATGACCAGATAGAGAAACCAGACACCTGCGTCCGGGTCCGCCGCACAAGCCTCGTCATACTGGTCGCGCAGCGTCTGGGCCAGTTCCTCACTTAGCTCGGAAACTTCTTCCGGAATGCCTGCCATGGCTGCGCGCAGGACCGGCGCCGTCCGCAGGATGGTCGCCAGATCGCGCACCGCACGAAAATCACTGACCCCAAGCCGGTGGCGCAACTGCTTGGTGGCGCGCGGATCGTCACGCAGCTCGTCAATCGTGGCCAGGATACGCCGCGAAGCGTCGGCCCTTAGCCCATCCTCGGCCCTGTCATCGGGCGGCAGGAGCGGGTTTGCGCACCGCGCCTTCATGTCCGATGTGATGTCAGGCGCGAGCGTTTCGTCCAACCAGCCCCACACGGTCGCCAGCATGGCAGGCGGGATATGCGCCAGCGATGGACGGGCAAGGGCCGGATCAAGGCTCAGCGGCGCAACAGGCGAGAAAAAGCGCTCCCGCGCATAGACTTCCGCCTTTCTGGTGCAGGCATGAAGCAGCTGGCCCATAGCCTCGTCGCCTGCCCCTGCCGCCTCCACGATGCGGGCCGACAACGCCGCAGGCAGGGCGCTCATCAGGGCGCGCAACTGGGCGATCTTGGCGGGTGTCAGCGTGGTCATTGAAGTGGCCAGGATGGAAAATCCGGGGTCCAGCGTCACATTTTGCGGTTAATGGCGCGTTTCCCCTGTGCGGGTCACGCCGGGCAGCACCAGACGGGCACTCAAACCGCCCAGAGGGCTGGCTTCCAATGCCAGCGCCCCGCCATAGGCTTTCACCAGATCACTGACGATCGACAAGCCAAATCCGGTCCCCGGTGCCTGCTCGTCCAGCCGCACACCCCTGCCCAGAACGCGTTCGCGCGCCTGCGGGTCCAGACCTGGCCCGTCATCGTCCACGCTGAGCACAATCGAGCCGTCCGCTCCGGTGCGGGCACTGACCTGCACCGCGCCGGCCGCCCATTTGCAGGCATTATCGACAAGATTGCCGACAAGGTCTTCGAGATCCTGACGCTCGCCGCGAAACACCGGATCGCCTTCGACTTGCCAGTCGAGCTGTACATCACGGCGGGCATAGATGCGGCGCAGCGTCCGGCCGAGATCCTCGACCACCTCGCCAACGGGGGTTCGCGCGCCAATGGCCTTGGCGTTGGCGGCGGCCCGGGCCCGCCGCAAATGGTGCTCCACCTGCCCGGTCATCGCATCGGTCTGACGGCGGACAAGATCACCCAGCCGGGTGTCATCGCCGCGCGCCTCGTTGGAGAGCACGGTAATCGGCGTTTTCAGGGCATGCGCAAGATTGCCGACATGGGTGCGCGAACGCTCCACCACCTCGCGCGAGTGATCGATCAGCGCATTCAGCTCGGTAGCCAGCGGCAGCATTTCGGACGGGTACTGACCGGAAATCCTGTGCGTTTCGCCGTCACGCACACGGGCCACGGCGCGCCGCAATTTCAGCACCGGAGACAGGCCAACGCGCACCTGCACCACCACGCCAACGGCCAGCAGGATCGCGAAGCCGGCAAGCAGGCCGGCCGCAACGAGGCCGAATGTCCAGACACGCGTGTCGGACGGACGCCGGTCTTCCGCAGCGATGATGATGACAGGCTCTTCCAGCCCCGGCAGGACGACGGCCCGCGCCGAAAGGCGCAAAGGCTCACCGTCCGGTCCCGCCGCGTTGCCCGCGACAGGCTGGCCATTGGCGGCAATCGCCGCCGCCCGCACGCTGTCAGAGAGAATAATGGTTTCATCCCACAAGGAGCGGGAGCGCTCGACAGGCTCCGCATCAGCGGGCGCACCGGCCCGGCTCACCTGCCAGTAGCGGCCGGAGAACACCTGGCCAAATCGGGGGTCCAGCAGCTCGCGCGTCAGCACGACGCCGCCATCGGGCGTCGCTTCGAGCTGGATCAGCAGAAATTCGGCGATATTGGCCTGCCGGTTATCAAGGTCCGTCAGCACGGTCTGGCGAAATACCGCCGTCAGTGACACCGCGCCGACCGTCAGCAGGATGAGCCCCCAGCTGAGCGCGAGAAGGCTCAGCCGCCTGAGCAGCGATCCGCGTTCGATCAGCGTGTCACTGCTTTCAGCGCTCACCCCGCCTTGGCCCGCGTGTCAGGACCGGGCGCCACCAGCCGGTAGCCCAGCCCGCGCACGGTCTCGATCCGGTCATTGCCGATCTTCTTGCGCAGGCGGCCGACAAACACCTCGATCGTGTTGGAATCACGGTCGAAATCCTGATCGTAAATGTGCTCGACCAGCTCGGTGCGCGAGATCACGCGCTCACGATGGTGGATCATGTAGGAGAGGATGCGGAACTCGTGCGAGGTCAGCTTGACCAGCTGGTCGCCGACAAACACCCGCGCGCCGCGCGTATCCACAGACAGATCACCCATCTCGATCGTTGAGCTGGCATGCCCCGCCGCCCGCCTGGTCAGCGCACGCAGGCGCGCCAGCAATTCTTCAGGGTGGAAGGGCTTGGTCAGATAGTCGTCCGCGCCCGCATCAAACCCCGCCACCTTCTCGCTCCAGCGGTCACGGGCGGTGAGGATCAGAACGGGGAAGTCGCGGCCCGCACTGCGCCAGCGCTCCAGCACGCTCACGCCATCAAGGCGCGGCAGGCCGAGATCGAGCACGACGGCATCATAGGGCTCGGTATCGCCCATGAACCAGCCTTCCTCGCCGTCACCGGCCTCGTCCACGGCGTAGCCGGAATGGTCCAGCACGTCTTTCAGCTGGCGGCGCAGATCGGGATCGTCTTCAACTATCAGGGCGCGCATCAGACACACTCCGTTGAGCAAGGTACAAGCATTACATGACCCGGCCAGTGGCCGCATCAACGCGCACGTCGATCCGGTGGCCTTCCTGGGTCAGTATTTTCACGATGTAGTAGGCAGAACCCGACCGCACGAGCTCGACATCAAGAACCTGCGCGCCGGGATAGCGGCGGCGCACATTGTCGATGGCGACGCGGGCGGGCACGACATTGCCCGACTGACGCTGGTCACGCGCTTCATCGGCCGAATAGCGCGAGCGCGGGTCAAACGCCTGCGCCTCGCCTGACACGTCAGACGCACGCGCATCGGCGGCCGCAAGAGCGGCCAGGCAGGTCAGGAGAAGGGCATAGCGTTTCATCATGCCGACATGTTTCGCACCGGAGCGCTGAACCTTATCTGAACGACAGTGTCATTCTGCAGACATGCAGGCTCCGGGCCAAGCACGCATGCATTAGCTCTTTAAACGCCTGCGCGGGTCATATCCCGTCGGTGGACGCCAGCTTTCTGCAAATTCTTCCAGCTCAGGATCACCTGATGGCAGATCGACCATCAGCCGGATGAGCTGATCGCCACGCTGCCCGCCGCTTTTGGGCGCGCCGCGCCCCTTCAGACGCAGCACCGCCCCGGAACTGGCACCGGCGGGAATACGCACCTCCACATCGCCATCCAGCGTGGGCGCGCGCACCTGCCCGCCCAGCACCGCTTCTTTCAGCGATATGGGAAGGTCGAGGCGTATGTCATCGCCCTCGCGGCGGAAATGGGGATGGGGCGCAATCCTGATCTCGACGAGCAGCGCGCCGGGCGGTCCACCCGATAGCGAGCCATGGCCCTGCCCTTTCAGGCGCAGCACCTGCCCGTCATTGACGCCTGCGGGGATGGTCACATCCAGCGCCCGCCCGCCGGGCAGCGACAGGCGCTTTTTCGTGCCCAGCACCGCTTCGGGCAGGCTGATGCGCACCTCGCTGCGCAAATCGGCGCCCTTCTCCGGCGCGGACCGGCGGCGCTGTCCGCCTGCATTCTGGGCCGCGAACAGATCGGCAAAGATGTCGCCCAGATCTTCAAACCGTCCTTGCGGCCCGCGCTGGCCCGGCCCGGCACCGGGGCGTGAACGGTAATGGTATTGGGGCCGCTCCTGGCCCTGCCCGTCCACCTCGCCCCGGTCAAAGCGCGCGCGCTGTTCGGGATCGGACAAGAGCTTGAAGGCCTGCGTCACCTGTTTGAAGCGTTCCTCGGCGGCCTTGTCGCCGGGGCGCGCATCAGGGTGCAGCTCTTTGGCCAGCTTGCGGTAAGCCTTGCGGATCTCGTCCGCCGGGGCACGCTCCGAAACGCCCAGAATCGCATACGGGTTCATCATGATGCAGATGGGATAGCAGCGCTTTGACCGCTTGGCGATGTGGCGTGCTGCAGGGCTCAGGGCAAGGGGGCAGGCAGTGTGCCTTGCGCCGGGCGGCCCGGCCCGGTCCGCGCTGACGTTTGTGCCACCTGCCAGTAGGCACCAGCGGGCAGTTCCAGAGCCGTTTCAGACGGAACAAGCATTGAGGGCAGCGTGCTTTCGCCCGTCCACAGCAGCGCCCCGGCATCGTCGCTGATTTCTACCCGGTAGAGCTCTTGCGCCTCGCCCAGCGCCACCTCGCCCACGCCCCAGGCATCGCCCTCAAGGCGGGTGCGGCGTATCCAGCTCAAGGCGAGCTCATCGCCCTGCCAGACGGCTTTGAGATGCACCGGCGAGAGCGGGCGATATTCCACGCCCTCATAGAGGGCTTCCACCTGCCTTGCGGAGACATCGTCAAGGCTGCGCCCCGGCGGCACGGCAATCAGTGTCAGTCGCGCACCAAGGGCGTTGGCATCAAGGGGCAGCACCGCGCCTGCCCCGTCCAGCACTACCACGCGCGCACCGGACGGCGCGCCGCCAATGGCGCTGCCGCCTATGCCGCGTACCAGGTCACGCAATCTCCATTGTGACGGCGCTACCAGCTCGGCGCTCGCAAACTGGATGATTTCCCACCCGTCCGCGCCTTCCACCGCGAGCTGATTGACGCCTGACAGCGCCGATAATGGAGCCACGCTCTCCAGAGCGCCATCAAACAAGGTGATGTCGAGCACGCTTGCCCGGTCCCACCTGCCTTCAAATCCGGCAGGCAGATCAGCGGTCAGGCGGCCAAGGCTCGCAGGCTGCTCCAGTTCGAGCACCGGCGCCACAGACGACGCATCCGGCCCGGCATAAAGTGTCAGCGGACCGGGCCACGGCGCAGCAAAGGCCGCGACCCACAGCCCGCCCCTCTCGGACGTTTCACCAGGCAGGACAGGCAGATCAAGCGCCACCAGAACGGGCCGCGATGGCGGGGCCTGATCCGGTTCCCGCGATGAGGGCTGCGTCCCGGCCAGAACAGGATCACGCGCAGCGGCCGTCACCAGAGCGGCCTGACGGGCGGCGACGCCTTCAAGGCTTGCCACCATTAGCGGCGCGTCCATGCCGGTTTCGCCAGACAGGATGAGCGTATCGCCAGCCTCCACCGCCATCAGGGACGGCGGCAGCGTCAGATCAACGCCCAGCGCGCCCGCCTCATCACTGCGTAGCAGGCCTTGCGCCCAGCCTTGCGCCTGACCGGTATCGGCGAGAATGCGCAGGCCAAACTCCGCCACGCCCTCCACCGCCGCATCCAGCCCGCGCGCCGAGGCGATGGCCGGGCTGTAAGCTTCATCATCGGCGATATGGGCGATGCGCACTTCGCGCACGCGTCCTGCCGCTGCTTCGTGGGTGATGACCAGCGGCGGCGCATTGCCCGCGCGCAAGCAATGGCTGGCATCAAGGCTTGTGACGGCCAGCGCCGAACGCGGCCACGCGGCCACGCCATTGGCGCGGTCCACCATGTCGAAGCCGTAGAGCGCACCCAGCCGGACGAGCACATCGCGCGCCCGCTCCCCGCCATCAATGACCAGCCCGGCGACGAGGCCGTCGAGCCGGGTTGTATCCACCGCATCGAGACCGGCGCGCGCGGCCACATCCTGCACGATGCGCGCAAGGCTCGCCTGCCCGGCACGGCCGGTCAGCCAGTGGCCGAGCTGCCAGTTCGCCCCGTCATCCCAGACGGTGGACAGGGCGGGAAATTCGGGGAAGGGCCGCGCATCCCACGTCCAGGCATGACTTAAGCCGAGGTCGATCATCGGCCCGCCATAGAGTGGCGAGACGGGATTATTGGCACCCTGCCAATAACCCATCAGCGCCTCGATATAGCGCCGCTGGACCACGTCATCGCGTGTGCCGCGCGAGAAGTATGGCGCGAAACTTTCAGAGCTTTTCGGATCGATGAAGACATTGGGCTGGTTTGCGCCCTTGTCGACCGCCGGGCAGCCATATTCGATGAAGGTGAAGGGTTTGGAGCGGGGAACCCATGCCGTCGGCTGGGCCAGGCGTGTCCCGGATGCGTCGCGCTCGTGATGGGCCTCGCTCCACCAGCTGCGCAAATCCTTGTAGCGCCAGATCCATGGCTCGCCCTGACCATCGGTGATGGGCGTGCGGGTCTGGCTCTCCCGGTCAGCGGGGCTGGCATAATACCAGTCAAACCCCTCCCCGCCCTCGACCTGTGAGACGAGATAGGCCGGATCGTGGGTGGAGGTGAAACCGGCCAGCGCATCGAGATGGCCTGCGCCGTCGCGCCAGTCCGCCAGCGGGATATACCAGTCGAGGCCAATAAAATCGATATTGGCATCCGCCCAGAGCGGATCGAGATGGAAGCGGCGCTCGCCCCCGCCCGGCGCATGGCCCCAGTATTCCGACCAGTCCGCCGCGTAGGAGAGCTTGCACCCTGCCCCCAGCAGCGCGCGCACCTGCCCGGCCAGCGTTTTAAGGTGTGCGGTCGCCGGATAGACGCCGGACGCGGAGCGGATAGTGGTCAGCCCGCGCATCTCCGACCCGATGAGGAAGGCGTCCACCCCGCCCGCCGCCGCCGCCAGTGCCGCGTGGTGCAGGATGAAGCGGGAAAACCGCCACTCATTCGGCCCGGAATAATGCACCTGTCCGGACGACGTGCTGAAATGGGATGCGCTGGCGCTACCGAAAAAGCTCGCGACCTGCGCAGCGGCGGCAGAGCTGGCATCAACGCTGCCCGGCTGGCCGGGCGCGGGATGGCAGGTAATGCGTCCGCGCCACGGAAAGACCGCCTGCTCGGCCCCGCCATAGGGGTCTGGCAAGCCATTGCCTTGCGGCACATCCATCAGGATGAAGGGGTAGAGGACTATCCTGTAGCCACGGCTTTTGAGGAGCTGGATGGCTTCGATGACGCTGCGGTCAGAGGGCGTGCCGCCATAGACCGGCTTCTCTGGCCCGCCGCTGATCAGGTGCGCGTGCTCCCGGTTCACACCGCCAGCCCGCCAGGCATGGGGCCGGGTGATCTTGTCAAAGGACTCGATGCCGGGGCGAATCTGGCACTCCCCGCAGCGCAGATCAGTCCCGATCCAGGCGGTGACCAGCGCCACAGAGCGGCATTCGGGCAGGCGCATGGCCAGATCATCCAGCGCCGCCTCGATATTGGTATCGGCGCGCAGGATATGGACGTTTTCCGGCGCGTCGCGCCCGTCTGCGATCTCGCGCATGACCGGCTGGCTCGCATAGGCAAACTCGCCCGATGCCGGGATCAGGCACACGCCCTCGATGAGGCTTTCCAGCGAACCGGCTTCGGGCGCATCGCCGCCGCCCAGCACCTCGAAGTTCAACTGGGGAATGCGCAAACCAAAATCGTCCAGCGGCAAATCCTCAAACACTACATAGGCAAGGCCCTTGTAGGCGGGCGCGGCCTCCACCCCCTCGATCATCGCGATCAGCGGGTCGGGCAGCTGGCCTTCAGTTCCGGCATGTACGCGCATGGTGACGCGCCCCGTATCCAGCGGCGCGCCATTGGCCCAGACCCGCCCCACACCCGCAATCGGCCCCTCACACAGGGCGACGGCGAAGCTGACCGAATAGGCATAGCTGCGCGTGGAGCCGCCCGCACCCTTGCCCGAGCGCTGCTCCTTCACCCGCGTCTCGCGAAAGCGCGACGCCCAGATCACCTGCCCGGCAAGGCGCATCCGTCCATAGATGCGCGGCACAGGACTGCCTTCAGTGGAGGTCTGGATGTCCAGCCCGTCAGGACGTGCAGGCTCGCGCCCGCCCGCAGAAAACAGGCGTGCCACGCCCTGGGCGGCAAGCGTACGCAAGGCACCGGCGGCAAGGCGCGCGCCAGCGGCAAAGGCCATCTGGGCCATGGGAGATGTCCTTGTTCGGGAGAGAGATCAGTCAGGGATGGGAAAGGCCGCCACAGCACTGATGCGCCTCATCCAGAAGCCATCCAGCGGCGTTTCGGCCACCGCCCGCCCCTGCCATGCGTGAATGATGGAATGGGGTGTGGAGAGGATGGCGCAATGGCGCGACGGTCCGCCGACGCGAATACGGAAGAGAAGCACGTCGCCGGGTTGGCGTTCATCGAGGCCACGAGGATCGAAATGCCGGTTCAGCGCCGCCAGCAGCGTATCTTCACCTGATCGCTCCGCCCAGTCCGGGCTGTAGGCGGGCAGGGTTTCAGGCTCCGGGCCAACACACACCCGCCACACGCCGCGCACCAGCCCCAGACAGTCCGTGCCAGCGCCCTTGCAGCTTGCCTGATGGCGGTAGGGCGTGCCGATCCACTGACGTGCCTCGGCAATGATCGCGGCGCGGTTGGCGCTCACCGGCGGCCTCCATCGCGCACGGGCTCAGACCCCGCATGGCGGATCAGTACATCGTTGCCGGGAATGTGCGGGCAGCCCCGGAAGCGGGCAAAATTGGCAAACTTCGCCCGGCACGTTTCCGCCCGGCCATCGCACCCCGCAATGATATGGAATGTGTCGCCTGCCGCCAAGGGAAAGGCGGGCGCGCCGGCCAGCGCGATCTGCACCGCGCCGCCGCGCAGCTCATGGGTGTCGATGCGTGCCGCTGCACCCGCATTCGCGCCGGTCAGCCAGACCAGCCTGCCATGGGCAAACCAGCCGGGCGTGAAGCCGGCAAGCCCCGCTGCGGTGAAGCTCGCCGTGCTGGCCACATCCGCCACGTTGCCTTCGCCGGTATAGGCGGGAGCAGACACATCCACGCCGCAGCGCGCGTCGCCCAGCTCCGCATCACAAGTCTTTGAAAACACGCGGCCAATGCGCCGGTTCAGGCGCGCGGAAAGCCCTGCGAGCTCCACCTCGAACCCGGCGCCAGAGCGGCGTATCTCGCCAATCTCGCCAGTGAAGACGCGCACAGCGGTCCCCGGCGCTGCCCAGTCCACCCGCCAGACCTCCACGCGCGCGCCGTCATAAAGCCCTTTGGCGATGCCGGTCGCGCTGATCCGGTCTGAACTGACCGCTCCGAAGGCCGCACCGCGCGCCGGACTGCCGGTTTCTGCGCGGATATGGCCGGGGATCAGCCCGCTGCCCGGCTCGCACGCCACGCCGTCAATCTCCAGCACGCCATCATGGTCGGTAAAGCCGAGCTGCGTGCCGTCACGGCGCGTAATCAGCCAGCACCAGGCCAGCTGCGTCACGCCGCTATCCAGCGCGGCCTGCATGGCAGGAGGAAGGGAGAGCATGGAAGCCTCATTCAATTCGAAGAAATTTCGTCATTCCAGAAAGCGCAAAGCGCTTATCTGGAACCCAGCGCTCTAACAAAAAGACTGGGTTCCGGCTTTCGCCGGAATGACGAGGGGGGGTGAAGAACTGGTCGTCTGACTTTCAACCGGGTCCCCGGCCCCCGAGCCGGGGTCCATGTTCAGCCATTGAGCTTTTCCATGGGTCCCCCGTTCCCCGTTTTCACGGGGACAGGCGGGGCGGGGGACCCCGGTGGAGAGGTTCCGGCGATAACATTTTCGACCGGCGAGCGCGGATGCGTGGAGCATCACTAGGAGAGTCGCACCTCAACCAGCGGCACGCTGAAGACCGCACCGGCGCGGAAGGCATCGAGCGCGATTTCCAGCCTGTCGGTGTCAAAGCGCACCGGTACATCAAAGCGGAAACCGGCGCTGACGCTGGCGCCATCAGGGGCCGGTTCGGCCAGCACGATCTCCGCGCCATCGAGCGTGAAGCCCGCCGCCGCGCCATTGACCGCCACCTGCACACTGCCCGCCACGGGCAGGGCAATCGGGCGCAGATAGACGCCCTCTCCCTCGCCATAGCGTTTGAGAAGCGGGAAACGGGTCCGCGTGCCATCGCCCAGCCCCAAAAGCTGGTCGCTGGCGCTCACCTGCGCGGACGGCAGGCACGAGGCATGATCGGCCGGATCGCGAAAACGAAAAGCATGCAGACGCCCGCGCCGCGCCTCGAAAAACGCCGTCAGCAAAGCCAGATCATCTGCCGAGCGTACGCCCGGCCCCGCGTCCCAGCGGCGGCGCGAATGCGCCCAGGGAGAGTTGCGCTCCTCATGGCCGCTGGCGAGCTCGACAATCTCGGTGAAGCGTTCCGGCCCGCCGCGCGCGCCCAGCCCCACGCTTAACGGAAAGAGGACGTCGTGAAACGCGCTCATAGCCGCTCACTCCCGGCGCGGACCGCGCGCGCAAGGCTCGCGGCAATCTGGCCTTCACTGCGGCGCACGGCGGAAAGCGTATCGCCGCTCGCCTGAATGGATATGTTGATGATGGGTGCGGCACCCGTCTGCGCGACCGCGCCATTGGCCATGGGCGTGAACACTTCCGGCCCGCGCTCACCCACCAGATAGCTCTGGCCCGCCAGCACCGGACCACCTTCCGCGCGCTGGCCGGTAATCCCGGCGATCTGCTGGCCCAGCATCTGGCCCAGCGGATTGATGATGAACCGGTCCAGCGCCAGGCGCGCCAGCGATTGCAACGCCTCTTCCACCATGGTGTGGATGGAGAGCGAGCCGGAGCGCGCCGCGCGTTCCATGGCGCGGGCAATGTCATCGCCGGTGCGCTCAAACGCACGCGAGACCGACAGGGCGGCCTCTTCGGCCTCGCGCGCGGCGCTGGTAAGAGCACCCGCATCAAAGCGGTCAGTATCGGGCATGGCTCATGCCTTTCATGGATTGAAATTCAGTCAGGAAAGCGCGCCGCCAGCGCCCGCAGGGCCGCCGGGTCGGGCAGATCCGGAACACCCGCAACGGGCTGCGTCAGCGCCCGCCATTCGGCCAGCGACAGCGCCCAGAAAGCCTGCGGCGTCAGGCCGAGGCGCAGAACCGCAAAGCTCAAACACGCCGCCCAGTGCGCGTTCATTGCGCCGCCGCCTCGAAGGTGCGGGCGATGGCCTTCGCGGCCTCTGCGGGCGTGATGGCCAGCGTCCGGGCATCTGCCGCGCTACCGCCCGCCCGCAGGAGGATGGAGAGCAGGTCCAGCATGCCGCTGGCACTCAAGGAGGCGAGCTTCGGCCCGATTTCGGTCATGCCTGACGCGCCGGTCAGCGCCTCGATCTCGGCCAGCGCGCCCAGCGTCAGGCAGAGCACATGGCGCTCCCCGCCCGCCTCCAGCACCACTTCGCCGCGCTGCGGATTGGCCATGGTCACAGCGCCTCGAAGCTGAGCGCGCCGGCAGAGGCGAGCGAGATCGAGAACGTCGCCTCGCCATCATGGCGCCCGGCATATTCCAGCGCGCTGATGGCAAACGGGCCTTCAATGATCCCGAACTCCGGCATGACCAGCTGGAAGTTCGGCGTCGCGCCCGCGAAGAAGTGCTGCCTGATGGCATTATCCCCCTCACCGGAGAGGAAGATACCCGTGCCGGTGACGGCAGCCGTTTTCACGCCCGCCCCGGCGATCAGCTCGCGCCACTGGCCGGGGCTGTCTGCGTGGGTGGCGTCGATTGTGCGCGCATTGAGGCTCAGCGCTTTTGCGCGCAGGCCCGCCACGCTGGCAAAGCTCTCCGGGCTCGCGCCATTGCCGAGCTTGATGAGCATGTCCCGTCCTGCCTGGGCAGTCATGGGCGTCTCCTTTTTTGGGTTGAATTGCAGGCAAGAAAAAAGCCGCCCTAAAGGCGGCTTTTGATCAGGTGGGGAGGGCGCGTTGCCTCACCTTAAGGAAATCACCCTGTCAGCTAATTGCTGGTCACCAGCTTAGGGCGGGGAGTGGCTGCTGTCCTACGAGGGGATGGCGGCAATGGCCACGCAGGACCGCCAGCGATCCGCAGGAAGTTAGGACCGCATTCTTCAAGCTCGCGAACCTGAGCATGCAAATCCCGTATAACTTGCATTTGCTCATCGATAGTCTTTTGCGCGTTCTCCAACGCCTCACAAATTTCTCTGTCGCGCTTCTCTGCAGCAGCGCGCCCGCAACCCGGCTTGGGCGCTTTGCGACCCATCGCCTTTTGCGCAGACAGCCACTGCTCAATCGCATCAAGCGCGTTTTCCAGCGCCTCCTGCGGGGTGTCGCCGTCAGAAAGGCACCCATTCAAATCGGGTACAACAGCAATGTACCCGCCACCCTCTTCATCGGGCAGTGGAGCAACCAGAATCTCGTACTGGTTATTTGCCATTGTCATCCTCCTGCATGTGCAAGTGCGCGCAGCAAAACTCCGCGAACAGCCTAATATATAGCGGCTTAATCGGTCGTTTATAAGGCACGGTCACGTGACCTTGCGTCACATGTACGCTTGAGAAAACGTAATGGCTCCCGCCATTTGGGGACTGAACACGAAGCCCAACCTTCTCGGCAACACTCACGACCTGCTCAATCCGCCAATCATCTTTCGGATTGGCGAGCATTTTTTGTAGCGTTTTCGGCAGCTTAGCGCCCGACTTAGGCATTTTCGCCGCAACTGGCCGCCGAGCCATTGCGCTCTCCCCTGTTAGTCTCGACACAACATCACCGGCTTGGTGGAGTCAACTAACGTCGTAAGTCCCAGCGTACGGGGCGGCCCAACATGTGCCGTCGCCGCCACGCAGGACAAGGCGTTACTCTCTTTCTAGGTTGAAAATCAGACGGTCTGGACCAGCGCCCTGATCCGCACCAGGCCGTGGACGGCGCGTTCGTCTGCGCCCTCGAAATGGTCGGTGTAGACGCATCGGCAGAGGACAAGGCGCCAGCCATCAGGCAGGGCGAACTGCGCATTGTGCAGCGCGGAGGCAATCGCGCCGGTGATGGATTTCACTTGCCCAAAGTCATGGCGGCGGGTCCAGACATGAAGGGTCAGGCGATGCTCGCTCAGGGGTGCGCTATCACCATCCAGCGGTCGGCTCTCGCCCCGGCCCAGCGCCACATAAGGGTAGGCCGCGCCCGCCGGTGCGCGGTCATGGATGCGTGGTGGATTACCGAGCTGTTCCTGCACGCCCGCATCGGCCGCGAGATGCGCAAGGATAGCGGCCTGCAGCGCCTTGGCCGCGCTCATAACCGCACCTGCCGGAAGGGCCGTAAGAGACTCTCCACCGTTTCGGGCAGGCGCGCCGGGCCACGCCCCGTGGCGAGCGAAGGTTCGCTGGCCGCATAGCCTTCGGTCACCAGGCGCAATACCGCCTCGATCAGGGCGGGCGGCACGTCGCTGGCGGTCTCGCCATAACCTGCGGTGAAGTCGATTTCGATGCCCGCCGCCAGCCGCCCCGGCCTTGGAAAAGCAAAGGGCGCGCGGGCGATCAGGCGTCCGGGGTCGGCGCTGGCGTCGACGCGGTATTCGTCCGCATCCCAGAGTGTTACCTCGCCTGCGCGGTCGAAAATGCGCACGGCCTCCACGCTGACGGCAGGGGCAACCGCCAGCGCGAAGGCCGTGCCACAGCCCGACAGCCGGCGGATCGGCCAGCCATCGAGTGTCTCGCGGAAAGTACGGACAAGAAGCGCCCGGCCCGTCTCGGCCTCCACCCGCGCGGTTGCCGTATTGATGAGCGCGGTGATGCTAGCGTCCTCGCCCGCATGGCCGACACGCAGCCACGCCTTGGCATCAGACAGCGCAATAGGCGCTGCGGGGGCTGCCCCCAGCGTTTGAAGTCCCATGGGAGAAGCTCCTCAGAAGTTGGGGAAGCGCGGACCCTTTTCTCCCCCCGTTTACGAGCGGGGTGAGACGCGAAGCGTCGAACGCGCGAAGGGCCGAGGGGGGGGGATTGCACGAAACAAGCTCCCCCCTCCGCCTTCTTCGAAGGCACCTCCCCCGTAAACGGGGGAGGAAACCTGCTTGCGGAAGCTAAAACCGCCCTAGCTCTCGCCAAACTTCAACAGCTTGATGGCGTTGAAGTCCTGCACCCCGCCGCCGACGCGCTTGGTGGTGTAGAAGAGCACGTAGGGCTTGGCCGAATAGGGATCGCGCAGGATCTCGATGCCCTGGCGGTCGACCACCAGATAGCCGCGCTCGAAATCACCAAAGGCAATCGCGTACGCATTCGCGCCAATGTCGGGCATGTCCTCGGCCTCGGTCAGCGGATAGCCCATCAGGCTCGCGTCCTGACCGGCGTTTACCGCCGGCTGCCAGATATAATTGCCGTCCTGGTCCTTCAGCTTGCGGATGCGCGACACGCTCTGGCGGTTCATCACAAAGCGCGCGTTTGAGCGGTAGCCGGTAGCGGGCGCATAGATCAGATCGATCAGCGCATCGACCGGATCCTCATCGAAATCGCCCGCCGCGCCGGTGGCGACATAGCCGATCTCGCCCCAGCCTTGCGTGCCTTCCGGCTCCTTGTCATAGGCGAGGAAGCCGCGCGGCTGGTTGGTGCCATTGCCGGACACAAACGCCTTGCCCTCCTCGGCGGCGAACACGTCGCGCACCTCTTCGGCCAGCCACTGATCAATATCCACCAGCGCATCATCGAGGATCACCGGCGTGGCCGCCGGCATGGCGTAGAGCTCGGCCGTCGGGAACTCGACCAGCGTGATCTCCGGCGTCGCCGTCTGGTTACGCACGCCGGTCTCGGCAGACCAGCCGGCGACAGCGCCGCCCAGGCTGACGGGCTTCCTGAAGGTGTGGCTCGTGGTCTGGCGCACGGATGCAATCGCGCGGATCGGGGAGACGCTGGCCAGCAGGCGGTTGATCATCGCCTCGGTCTCCGGCGGGGCGACATAGCCGCCATCGCCCGGCGAGCCAGCCGAGAGGGCCTTGGCTTCGATCAGGGCAGAGGCATCGCCCCGGCGCACATAGGCGTTCCAGCCGGGATGGGCGGCGGACTTGCGCCCGATGGAGGGGCGCGTGGCGTCCACGCTCATGCGGTCCAGCGCCGCCTTCTGGCGGGTCAGGGCCGCATCAATGCGCGCCACTTTCTCCTCCAGCAGCACGTCAGAGGATTTGCGCTTCTCGATCTCGGAAAGGCGCTGGTCATTGGCGCTCTTGAAGCGCTCGAAAGCGGAGAGAAAATCGTGCAGCGCGGCGCGGGTCTGCGCATTGGGCGCACTCATTTTGGTTTCACGGGACATGGGGTTTCCTTCGTGTCGGTCAGGGATGTGAAAAGGGGGTGGGGATCAGGCCAGAACCGTGTCGAGAAAGGCTTCGACCGGTTCTGCGGCGGGCGCGGCAGGCGGCACGATGTCGAGGCGCGCGCCGTCGGCCATCGGGAAGGTGACGATGGAGATTTCCCAAAGATCCACTTCCGTCAGGATGCGGCCGCCGCCCGAGGGCCGGACGGTTTCGGACACGGCCCGGAAACCGATGGAGAGGCCATCGACCGCGCCTTCGCGGATCAGGGCGGCGGTGGCGGCGCTGCGCGGGGTGGTGCCGGTCAGATGGCCGCGCACGAACAGGCCGCGCTCATCCTCATAAATCTCGTCCCACACGCCGACGGGCTCTTCCGCGTCGTGCTGGAACAGCATGCGGATACCGCCCGCCCCGCGCGTGGCCAGGCTGTCGGCGAACGCGCCGCGGCGGATGATGTCGCCGGAATAGTCCTCAATATCGAACACGCTGGCATAGCCGGCGATCTCGAGCCTTTCGCCCGAGCCGTCATCTGCTGTCATCTGACAGCCTCCTTTTTGTTAGGGGGTCGCTTGAAAAATGAAACCCCGGACGCGAAGCGATCCGGGGGCGGGATTTGAGGGTTGGGTATCGGTCAATACCTCGTCATTCCGGCGAAAGCCGGAACCCAGCGGGCTCTGGAAAACTGGGTTCCAGATAGCGGCTTACGCCGCTTCTGGAATGACGAGTTGAAGGGCTTGGAAGAAGTGTGGACTTCACGGCGCGCAGCGCCGAAAAGCGCGAACGCGCGCCCGAGCTAATGCGAGGAGCGACGCGCGGAGGCGCGGAGCACAAAGAAAAGAGAAACTACTCCCCCGCCAGCCGCCTTTCGATGCGCTCCAGCGCGAGGCGGGTATAGGCGGAGTTTTCCTCCAGCCGGGCGATGCGCTCATAGACCGGGGCGGTCGCCTCCACGCGCAATTCCAGATGGCGGATGCGTTCAGAGGTCGCGCCGGCCCAGATCAGCCCGCCCGCGGTCTGCAGGGCCAGCGTGACGAGGACGCCAAGGGTTATCTGCCGGTCGATGCGCCAGCCAATGGGCCGTTCAGTCATCATCATCCTCCGTGTCTGCAAGCGATTTCAGGCCGAGCAGCTCGCGCTTCTCGCCATCGGTCAGGAACTCCGCCTCGCCAATGCGTTTCCAGCGGGCCAGACGCTCTTCAGAGAGGGCGGGCAGCGCATCCTCATCGGGGCGGATGTCAAACCCGCCCCCCAGCCAGGGGGAGAGCCAGCCATTGAGCGAGGCGCAGGTCTTCCTCGCCAGCGGCAATATGGTCTGGCGGTAGAAGGCGAGGTTCGCCTCGCGGTAATTGGCGTAGGTATTATCGCCCGGCAGACCCAGCATCATGGGCGGCACACCAAAGGCCAGAGCGATCTCGCGCGCGGCCTCGCGCCTTGCGGCAATGAAGTCCATCTCGGCTGGCGAGTGGCCCATCGGCTTCCACTCCAGCCCCCCTTCCAGCAGCAGAGGCCGCCCGGCATTGGCAGGGCCGGAATGCAGGGTTTCCAGCTCGTCTTTGAGGCGCTGATATTGCTGCTCGGTCAGGCGCGCGTCAGAGCCATCCTTCGATGTCACCACCAGCGCGCCGGAGGGGCGGGCGGCATTGTCCAGCAGGGCTTTCGCCCACGCCCCGCCCGCATTGTGGACATCCACCGCGCGGGCAGCGGCCTCCAGGGGCGGGGTGCCATAATGATCGTCCGACGGGTTGAAGAGTTTGAGATGCAGGACAGGGCTTTTGCCGCTCGCCCGGTCGCGCTCGATAAGGCGGCGATCAGCGCCATTGCGGTATTCCCAGGCATCCGCCCAGCCCTTCGGCCCCGGCACCACGCGCACCCGGTCCGGGCGCAGCACGAAGAGGGCGGACGGGCCGTCATAGCCTTCCGCGATCTCCAGATAGGCATTGCCCGCCACCTGCAGATGACCGTGAAACAGCTCCATAAGCTCCACGCCGGTCTGGTCCGGGTTGGGCTGGGTCAGCAGTGTTCTCACCGCATCCGCCGCCCTGCCCTGCCCCTCGATGCGCAGCGGCACCGCGGCGGCGGCCTCGGCGATCAGCCGGATACAGCGATGGGCGACGGCATTGCGCCCATAGCCCTCGCGCGACAGGGCCGCATAGTCACACGGGCTCCACGCAGGACGGGGAGACAGCGACAGCGCCACCAGCCTGCCCGCGCTCTTGCGCTGCAGTCCAAACCATTGTCGTAACATGGGTTTTTCTCTTTTTTGTTGCGTAGTTGGACGCATATCTCTTTCTCCCCCCGCCTGCGGGGGGAGTGCCCCTGCAAGGGGCGAGGGGGGGATTTGCAAAAGAAAAGTGTCCCCCCTCCGTCAGCTGCGCTGCCGTTCGTCGCTCCGCGCCTCACCCCGCCGTAAACGGGGGAGGAAACCGGGCCGTCTGGACGCCACTCCAACGGTTGAAACCCCGGATGCGAAGCGATCCGGGGCCTGGTGCCAATGCTGCCAGAGATCCCGGCTCTCGCCACCGCTCGGCCGGGAGTTCAGGAATGGGTATCGGTCAATACCTCGTCATTCCGGCGAAAGCCGGAACCCAGCCTGTTTATGATCTCTGGGTTCCGGGGCTCCCCCGGATCAAGTCCGGGGTTCGCCCGGAATGACGAGGGGAGAGGCATATTGCTTCCACCTTTGCCCACCCGGCGCGCAGCGCCAGCAAGAATGGATCCCCGGTCAAGCCGGGGAACCCGGTTTTGTTGATCTCTGACGTATCAACCGGGGTCCCCCGCCCCGACGGGGGACCCAGAAAACTCATATCCACCGAAGCCTCGGCTCAGCGCCGCTTCCCTTAAGCGCCGCAATCGCCCAGACGAGGGCGTCCACCCGGTCGGGGGAGCCGGTAAAGCCCGGCGCGCCAAAGGCGCACATCTGGTCTTCCAGCCCCGGCATCCGCGCGCCGTGCGCCACCCGGCCCATCGCATAGAGCGCGGCGACAGGTTCGGCCCGCGCGCGTTTGGCCCGGCTGGCATGGACGAGGCGCACCGGGAGCCCCGGCAGCGCGGCGGCGAGCACCGCGCGCACCATCTCCCCGCCCTGATTGCTCTCGGCGACGACGCTGTCGGCCTCATGCGCGGTGAAGGCTTTGGCGACCTGTTTGGCCCAGCCCTCAGGCCGGGCGCGCAGGGAATAATCGGCGATCACGCGGAACACCTGCCTCGCCCCCTGCCCCGCCGCACCGGCCACTACAATTCCGCATTCATCGCCCGTGGACCCGGCCGGCGGATCAACGGCGACGACAATCCTCTCCGCTTCCACCGCCTCGCGGGCGAGCGCGGCATCGATCATCTCGCGCGTCCACAGCGCGCCTTCAGGATCGTCGACCAGACGCCCTTCCAGCTCCTGCAGAGCCAGGCGCGACGCGCCATAATGCTCACGCAGCGCCTTGATGAAGCCCGGCGCCAGATGGGCGGCGTTCTCCTCGCTCGTCGCATGGGTCACGACCGTGCCGTGCGCCGCGATCAGGCGTTTGAGCGCCGGCAAGGGCCGGGGCGTCGTCGTCACCATCAGGCGCGGATCATCCCCCAGCCGCAAACCAAAGCGCAGCATGTCCAGCACGCCTTGCGGATAGCGCCAGGCGGCAAATTCATCGGCCCAGGCGGTGTCAAACTGCGGGCCTCTCAAGGCATCCGGGTCTTCGCCCGAAAACGTGTAGGCGACCGCGCCGGACGGCCAGACAAGGCGGCGGCGTGTCGCTTCCCAGACCGGGCGCTCCCTTCGCGGCCCCAGACTGCGCAGGCCGGACGGCCCGGCAATCATCACCTCGCGCACATCGCCATGCGTCGGGCCGACCAGCGCAATGCGCCCGGCCCCGCCCGCAATGCGCGCGCGTATCCATTCGGCCCCTGCGCGGGTTTTGCCGGCGCCGCGCCCGCCCAGAAATAGCCAGGCTTGCCAGTCTCCTTGCGGAGCCAGCTGGGCGGGGTGCGCCCAGCTTTGCCAGTCATCGAGAATGCGTTCGGCCTCACGGGCATCGATGGAGGCGATGAGCGCATCAATCCCGGCTGGCCGTCGCATCAAGGCGCGAAAGCCGCCGGCGAAGCTCTTCAAGGAGAGCCTCACGGGTGTGTGCATGTGCCTGCGCCTCGCTTGTCTCGGTTTTGCGGGCGATCTCGGCAAGCCGCGCCCAGTCATCAACGCTCATCGCGGCTTTCAAAAGCGCGCTGACCGCCCTTGCCCGCTTTTCCGCATCTGCCGTCTCGCCGCGCGCCAGCGCCGCTTCGGCGGCCTCCAGATGCGCTTCCAGGCGCACTTTGAGGCTGGCCGTCTTGCTGGCAGGCGAAACCCGTTCCACCCACCCCAGCCCGTCCTTGAGATATTGCAGGGTGATGCCTTCACGCAGGGCCAACCCTTCAAGGCTCATCCCTGCCCGGTGCGCCTCGCGGATCGCCAGCCAGTCGCGCCGGGGCGGTGCTCTCTTCTCGGATGTCTCGACCATGCCTGAAGTATGCCGCAAGACCGGCCCCGCCGGAGTGATTGGTGAGGGTTTGTTGCAAGCTTTTGAGGGTGTTGAGGGATTATTTTCGCGAGGTGGGGATTGGGGGGAAGTTATGCGCTCTTTTCCTGATGCTCCGCGCATCCGCGCGTCGCGCCTCGCATAGGCTCGGGCGGGCGGTCGCCCTTGCAGGCCGCGATGCGGCCTGAGTCCCCGGCTGGCCCGGAAGGGCGCAGGGAACGCCACCCCCTCGTCATTCCGGGGGAGCGGAGCGACACCCGGAACCCAGAGTTTTTGTTTCTATGCTGGGTTCCGGATAACGCCTCACGGCGTTTCCGGAATGACGAGTGGTGGGGTGGAGGACAAGAGAATGGGTCCCCCGTCGGGGCGCGGGACCCCGGTTGAGAGGTCAGTGGTAAAACTGGCCGGTCATTCGGGAAGGCAAACTCCGGGGTCCCCCGCCCCGACGGGGGACCCAGCCTTTTTTAAGAACCCTGAGGGTGTCATCACCGGCGCATACGGGCGCCCCTCCCTACCCCCTCACATAATCCTCGAAATCTTCCTCATCGACATCGCGCTCGGAGACCAGACTGCCTTTGACCGAGACACCCGCCTCAACGACGCTGTCCGCGCGCCCGGAAACCAGCGGGTGCCAGTCAAAGAGCGGTTTTCCTTCCGCGATCAGGCGATAGGCACACGTCTGCGGCATCCAGCTTAAAGCCGCCACATTGCCGGGGGTGAGTTTCACGCAAGACGGCACGCGCTCATGGCGGCTCGCGTAATCGGTGCAGCGCACGGTTTGCAGATCGAGCAGTTCGCAGCCAATGCAGGTGCGCAGCACCTCGCCATCGGGGTCGTCCTCATCAATGAGAGAGACCGTGCAGCACTGGCCGCAGCCATCGCACAGCGATTCCCATTCCGCCTCGCTCATCTGCGCCAGCGTCTTGGTCTTGTAAAAAGGGGCTTGGCGGGTCATCGCCCATAATTTAGCCGTGATCGTCTGGCTTTGAGAACACACCTTCCCCAGCGCCCGCCCGATGGAGGCTGATCATTACTTTCCGCGCCGACCAGCCGACGACCTTCAAGGAGCGCCTTGCCGCGTTTGGCGAAACCTTGCGCGCCCGCAAGCTGATGGTGATGGCGGGCATCGCCTCGCTGTTTCTGGCCGCCGGTGCCATCGTGGCGCATGCCGCATGGGAGTGGGCGTTCCACGATCTGCCGCCCGTGCCGGAAAGCGCAGAGGATCTGTGGCGCGTGCGCATGGAGTCGACCGTCACCCTGCTGGATTCTGACGGCGCGGTGCTGGCCATTCGCGGTCCGCTCTACGGCATGCCGGCACGGCTCGATGATCTGCCGCCGCACGTGGCGCAGGCATTCCTGTCCATCGAGGACCGGCGCTATTTTGAACATGACGGGGTGGACTGGCGCGGCACGGTGCGCGCCATGCTGGCCAATGTCCGTGCCGGGCGTACGGTTCAGGGCGGCTCCACCATCACCATGCAGCTGGTGAAGAACCTCATCCTGACGCCCGAACGCACAATCCGCAGGAAGATCCAGGAAATGCGCCTGGCCATGGCGCTGGAGCGGGTGCTGACCAAGGAAGAGATTCTCGAGCTTTATCTCAACCGCATCTATTTCGGCGAGCAGGCCTATGGCATCGAGGCGGCTGCGCGGCGCTATTTCAACAAGCCCGCCAGTGAGCTGACCGTGCAGGAGGCCGCGCTTCTGGCCGCGCTCCCCGCTGCGCCCTCGCGCCTTGCCCCGACAGATAATCTCGCCGAAGCCCAGGCGCGCGCCACCAATGTACTCATCGCCATGCGCGATGCGGGCTTCCTCTCCCCGATGGATTTCATCGTCGCCAACGCCACGCAGGCCGAACCGGTAGAGAGCGCTTTTCGCCCCGGCGGCGCGCTGCAATACGGCCATCTGTTTGACTATGCCGTCACCGAAGCCCAGCGCCTGCTCGGCCCGGACAATGACGTGCCCGATCTTGTCATCGAAACAACACTGGACACGCGCCTGCAGAACGCCGCGCAGGAGGTTGTCACCAACCGGCTGGAGCGCGACGGGCCGGGCGTGCGCGCGGGCGAAGCGGCCGCGGTGGTGCTGGCGGATGATGGCGCGGTGCGCGCCATGGTGGGCGGGCGCGATTATGTGTCCAGCCAGTTCAACCGGGCGATACAGGCCCGCCGCCAGCCGGGCTCTGCCTTCAAGCCCTTTGTCTATCTGGCTGCACTGGAGGCCGATTACTCGCCCTCCAGCGTCTTCAACGATACGCCCGTTACCTATGACAACTGGTCGCCGGTCAATTTCGGCGGCGGCAATCGCGGCCAGATGACGATGGAAGATGCGCTCAAACGCTCGGTCAACACGATCGCCGCGCAGGTGGGCATGCTGGTGGGGATTTCCGAAGTGGCCGAAATGGCGCGTCGCATGGGCATCTCCACGCCGCTCAACGAAGTGCCCTCGCTCTCGCTCGGCTCCAGCGAGGTCCGCGTGATCGACATGGCGGCAAGCTATCTCGTGATCGCCAATGATGGACGCCGGCTCGACCCGTATTTCGTCACCACCATCCGCACCACGCGCGGCGATGTGCTCTATGAGCGCCCGGAGGAAACCCGCACCCAGCAGGTGATCGCGCGCGGCCATGCCCGGGCCATGTCCACCATGCTGCAGGCCGTGGTGCTGGACGGGACAGGGCGGCGCGCCGCCGTCCCCGGCCACCGCGTGGCGGGCAAGACCGGCACCAGCCAGAACAGCCGCGATGCCTGGTTTGTCGGCTATAGCGCGCAATACGCCGCCGCCGTCTGGACCGGCAATGATGACGATAGCGCGATGGCAAACGTAACCGGCGGTGGCCTGCCCGCTGACATATGGCGCGAGATCATGGTCGCCGCCCATGAAGGGGAACGGGCACAGCCCCTCGCCGCCCCTGCCCCGCGCGTGCGTTCCGAGCGCGAGGAGCGCCTCGTCGCCTTCTATTCAGGGCTGTCAGCCGATTTCGACCGCGTGCTCTCTGGTGGACGGCTTAATTGAGGCTGTCCCGGAACGCGCCGGGCAGTTCATCCATGAACAGGCGCACTGCCGGGATCAGCCCTCTGCGCGAGGGAAACACCACATGCGCCAGCCCGCCCGGCAGCTCGTAATCGGGCAGTAGCGCGGTCAGCCGCCCGGCCTCGATGTCATCATGCACAAGCAGGCGCGGCAACGCCGCCAGCCCGATGCCTGCCAGCGCCGCCTGACGCAAAGCCTCCATATCGTCGGTCACAAGGCGCGGCGTGTGGCGCACACGATGGACCGCGCCGTCCGGTGCCGTCAGGGCAATCACGTGCTCGCCCGACCGGCTGGTCATGCTCAGCGTGTCAAAACGGCCAATATCTTCGGGCGTGGCCGGAATGCCGAGCCGCGCGGCCAGATCAGGGCTGGCCACCAGCGCGCCGCGATGCGTGGCCAGCTGGCGCAGGATCAGCCCGGAATCCTCCAGAGGAGGCGGGCGCACCCGGATCGCCATGTCAAAGCCTTCCTCAATCACATCGACCCGGCGATTGGTGGATTCCAGGCGCACCTGCACCTTGGGATAGCGCGCCATGAAATTGGCGATCAGCGGGGCCAGCACCTTCTCCACGATCAGAACCGGGCAGCTGACCCGGATCGTGCCTTGCGGCTCGGAGCGGGTCGCGGCCATCGCGTCTTCTGCCGCCTGTGCCTGTGCGATCATCGCCGCGCAATGCCGGTAGAAGAGCTGACCGGCCTCTGTCACCGCAAACTGCCGCGTGGAGCGGTGGATCAGCGTGACGCCGAGGCGCTCCTCCAGCTGCGCGACCTTGCGGCTGAGGCGCGATTTCGGCACCGCAATGGCCCGGCCCGCAGCGGCAAACCCGCCATGCTCCACCACTTGCGCGAACAGGTAGAGCTCGTTCAGGTCGGGCAGGTTTATTGTTCCACTCATGGAACGCACAGTGACATTTATAGCGCCTACTGGCAACGCCGTTCCATGAATAGGTTTCTGCAAACGCCGGATCGTCCGGCTGGACGGAGGCTGACATGACACTTCTTCACATCGACTCTTCAATCCTGGGCGAAGCATCGGCTTCCCGCCAGATTGGCGCTGACCTCGTGGCTGCGCTCGCGGACACCAATCCGGATCTGGGCATTGTTTACCGCGATCTGGCCGCCGCCCCGCCCGCCCATATGGACGGGTCCGTGCTGCAGGCCGTGCGCGGTGACATAGCCGGGCTGAACGACGCCCAGCGCGCCGAGCGCGTCTATAACGATACGCTGGTCGAGGAGTTTCTCGCCGCCGGCATCGTGGTGATGGGCGCACCCATGTACAATTTCTCGGTCCCGACCCAGCTGAAAGCCTGGCTCGACCGGCTGGCCGTTCCCGGCAAGACCTTCCGCTACACCGAGACAGGCCCGATCGGTCTGGCTGGCGGCAAGACGGTCTATGTCGTCTCCTCGCGCGGCGGCAAGCTGGCGGGCAGCGCGGCCGAAGCCGCCATGGACCATCAGGAAGCCTATCTGAAGACCATGCTGGGCTTTTTCGGCATCACGGATGTGCGCATCGTGCGGGCCGAGGGTCTTGCCATGGGCGAGGACGCGCGTGACGCCGGCTTGCATGCCGCAGCCAGCGATATTGTGAAACTGATCGGCCGCAAGGCCGCGTAAACCGCTTACCCGGCGCTCCCTAGGGCCTATCCTCATCCTCGCCGGGCGCTTTCCGGGCGGGCTTTGCCTGCCCGGAAAGCATCAGCGTTTTCAGCTCGGCGATCTCGCCGCGCAGGGCCGTCACCTCCTCCCGCAGCAAAGAGCGCTCGTCGGTCGCCTTGTTCTGGCGATCAGTTTCCTCGTCGAAATGTTTCGCCTGCAGCGAGTCCACGATGACCGCGATGAACATATTCAGGACGGCAAAGCTGGTCAGGATGATGAAGGGCACGAAAAAGGCCCAGGCCAGCGGATGCTCGGAGATGACCGGCCGCGCCACGCCCATCGACCAGCTCTCCAGCGTCATCACCTGAAACAGGGTGAAGGCCGCCGCCCCCAGATCACCGAAAAACTCAGGATGCGTGCCGGAAAAGAGCTTCGAGCTCATCACCGCGCCGACATAGAAGATCAGGCCCAGCACCATCATGATCGAGCCCATGCCGGGGATCGCCTTGGCCAGCGCCATGACAACGCGGCGCATTTCCGGCACGACCGAGAACAGGCGGAACAGGCGCAGGACGCGCAGCGCCCGCAGCACCGCAAACGGCCCCGCCGCCGGGATGAGCGAGATCGTCACCACGATCAGGTCAAACCAGTTCCAGCCCGAACGGAAGAAGCTGACACGATAGACAAACAGCTTGAGCAGGATCTCCGCAGCGAAGATGTAGACGATCACCTTGTCGGCAATCAGGAACGCCCCGGCCACATCGGGCGGCAGGGCATAGGTTTCCAGCCCCAGCAGCACCGCGTTGACGAGGATCAGCGCGGTAATGCCGTTACGGAACAATGCGCTCTCGACAAAGCTCTCCAGCCGTGATTGCAGACCGGCCTTTTCGCCATCCATCGCGCGCGCTCCCTTCATGCTTGGCAGGCTGTCTGGTTAGCCTTTAGCGGGGGGCGTGTGCAATGGGGGTGGTGTTCTATGATCCCTCGTCATTCCGGCGAAAGCCGGAACCCAGCATTTTTTTAGTTCCGCAACGCATCCGCGTTGCGATGTTCCGCGAAAAGTCGCGGGCGCGCAGTCGCGCTTGCGGCGGCCGTTGGCCGCCGGCGGGGTTTCGCAAAACACCACAGAAACCCTTCCTTCATCGCTTGTGCGCCAAATCAGCGTCATGATCCTCGCGCTCCTCATCGCCAGCCTGTCCCTGCCCCATGGATTGCCAGCGGGCGCGATCCTGCATGGCGAGGAAAGGCGCGGCGCAGTGCTGGTGCGCCTTGAGGGCGCGCCCGCGCTGAGCTGGCAGGCCTGCGCCTCGGCGTGCGGGTATCACGAAGCCTGTCAGGCCTGGACGCATAATGCGTATCAGAACCGCTGTACGCTGCATGCAGCCCCGCTCACTCCGCGTCCCTTTCCCGGCGCGGTGACGGGCCTCTCGCCTTCGCTTGCGGCGCGCATTGAGCGCTCCAGTGAAAGGCCTCCGAGCGCGCGCGAGCGCGAGGCGCTGGACGGCGGGCTGTCAGCCCCGCCTGCCGCCATCAGCCCGGTGCCTGAAAGCGCCCAAAGCCAGCTATTTCCTGAACGTTAAGCCTGACCGGCGATTAACCGTTCGCAGGACGGCAAAGAACGCCGCGGGAACCGGGCGTTTACCCTCAGCCCCTAACCTGCAGCGAGAACCGTATTCAGGGGTGGTGGGAATTCATGGATATTGAGAGCAAGCTTCACCATCTGACCGGACTGGCGCGCGAGAAATCGTCCGAGCGCCGCCGCGCGCTTCTGCGTGAAGTCACCGACCTGTTCTTTGAAGACACGCCAAAAAACGGCACCGGCGCGCACCAGCAGTTTGACGCGGTGCTGTCCACGCTAGCCGCCCAGACCGCGCAGGATGCCCGCGCAGAGCTGGCGCGCCGCTTTGCCGATGCGCCAATGGCCCCGCGCGGCCTCGTCATGCAGCTGGCCCGCGACGCCATCGAGGTGGCCGCGCCCATTCTCGCCCAGTCCGGCGTGCTGACCGAAGACGACCTGATCGCCATCGCCACCGAGGCCGGCGAGGAGCATCGCCGGGCCATGGCCACGCGTGAGGCGGTGCCCGAACGCCTCAGCGACGCCATCGTCGCCAATGGCGATGATGAAACGCTGGCGCGCCTGGTCGCCAATGATGGCGCACGCCTGTCGCGCGGCGCCTTCGAGACCGTTACCCGCCGCGCGGAGACCAGCCCCGTTCTGCAGGCGCCCATCGTCAACCGGGCCGACACGCCCGCCGACCTTCTGGGCGATCTGATGAGCGTGGTGGAAACCTCTCTGCGCGACCGGATCATGAAGCGTTTCGAAACGCTGGACCCGGCCATTGCCGAAGCCGCCCTTGCCGCTTCGCATGCCCGGCTGGAAGCGCGCATCGCCAGTGACAAGGCCATTGCCGACGCCCGCAAATTCGTCACCACACGGCGCATGCGCAAGGAGCTGGACGGCTCATTGCTGGTGCGCCTGCTGCGTGAGGGTGAGCGGGTGAAATGCTGTGTGGCGCTGTCCGAGCTTGCTGATGTCGATTACTCGGCCGCACAGCGCGCGCTCGACCATCGCAGCCCTGACGGGCTGGCTCTGGTCTGCAAGGCGGCCGGCTTTGACAAGGCCCTGTTCGTCACGCTGGCCATATTGCGCGGGCAGACCAGCACCAATCTTTCTGCTGACGCACAGGTGCTTGGCGCGCTCTACACCAGCCTGTCGAAGGAAGACGCCGAACGCGCCATGCGCTTCTGGCGCATGCGCAAGGACATGCAGGCGGCCTAGAACTTCGCGCCAAGTCCAGCCGATTTCAAAATCGCATTGGCTGTATGACGGCTTTTCGTGTTTCGCGGGACCAGCACCCATTTGCCTTGGGGTGACTCCCACTTCTCATGGCTACCCTTGCCGGCCGCTATCTGACGAAACCCGGCACGTTTCAGCTCAGTGATGACATCGCGGTAATAGCCCTGCCCCATCCCGCTTCACGCGCAAAGCGGCTCGGCTTCCGAAGGCCGCTGCCAAACAATGCCCGGAATGAGATCGGCGAGCGTCAGATTGGCCGCACCGGTCTGGTTGAGAATGTGGTTTTGCAGCGCCAGCTCACGGGCGTGCTCATGGATCAGCCGCTCGAACTCGTCGAGCGTTTCAGCCTCTATATGCAGCCCTTCTATATCGCTTTCGCAGACGAAGACTTTGGCTTCCTCATCCCATAGCGCCTTGACATAAAAGGTCTTCTGCATTGGCTTTCCCTCCGGGACAGCACTCCACGGCTTTGCGCCGTACTTTAGCAGGGTTTGTATCCTCAACCTACCGCGAATTGGCCTGCGCGCACCCTACTCCTCACCATCCCTGTGCTTTGGGTGGCGCTTGTAGATCGTGCCCCTGCCCTTTTTCGCCGGCATGGCGCCGGCTTTTCGCGAGCGGCGGGCCAGGCCGCGCGCGACCGGGTTGGGCTTTGGCGTGCGTCCCTTTTTCGGACTCAATCGCTATCGCCTTCCTCTCCGCGCGTGAGCGTTTCAGGGGCTGCCTTCGCATCCGGGTTGGCGTCCGGGTCAGTCTTGCGCCCATGTGCGCTGACCTTGGGCGGCACAAACACCTCCACCCCGTCATCCATATAGACGCTGGTGGACGGGAAGGCGAAAGCGGTCCCGGCCCCTTCCACAATGTCTTTCAGGGCCAGCGCCAACTCTTCCTTGAGCGCCAGCCATTCGCCCCAGTTTGTCGTGTGCGTGAAGCAGTAGAGCAGATAGTCGATGGAGGACGGGCCGAAACTGTCCACCCGCATGAAGGTCGCAACCTCCGGCGGCTTGGCAAAGCCCGGATGATTATCCAGCCATTCCAGCGTCTTGTCGCGGATATACTGAAGCTGCTCCTTGGTGGTCTTGTATTCCACGCCCACCATCCAGCGTATGCGCCGATGGGTCATGCGCGAGAAGTTCGTCACCGCCCTGTCCGACAGGAAGGAATTGGGCACATAGACCGGCGAACGGTCAAAGCGGCGTACCAGCGTAGAGCGGAAATTGATCTGTTCGACCGTACCTTCAACGACGCCGTCGACCAGAATCCACTCACCCGGCAGGAAGCGCTTCTCGGTCAGCACCAGCAGGCCGGAAATGAGGTTCTTGAACAGATCCTGCGCGCCAAGACCGACGGCCACGCCAAACAGGCCAAGGCCGGCCACAATCGGCGCCACCGGAATGCCCCAGAGCTGCAGCACCGCGCCGGCACCGACCACCACGAACAGTATGCGCAGTGTCTTGGCCAGCCAGTCCACCAGCACAGGGCCCAGCGCGCGCTGCAGCGGCCGCAAGAGATAGGAGATCGGCGTCACCACATTGTGCAGCGCCCAGAAGATCGCGATCACGATCAGCGTGCGCACCAGGTTGAGGCCCGGCCCCTCTCCGTCAGGCTGATCGAGGCCGACGATGAGCACGGCGATATAGACACCGATAATGATCGGAATCATGCGGATCGGCCCGGAAAGCGCCCGCACCACCTTCTCGTCCATCTGGGTGGTGGTTTTCTGGGCATGGGCCAGCAGGAATTTCGTGATGGCCCAGCCGACAAGTCCCCGCACGGCAAACGCCAGCGCGACCACCAGCAGGCCAACCAGCGCCTGGCCGACATTCAGGCCCAGAAAGCTCGTGGTCCAGACATCGACCACAATGGCCCACAAATCGTTCATCGTTTCCATTAAGCGCGGCGCTCCTTGGCCCGGTGGAACTCTATATCGGGCCATTTCTCCTGAATGTAGGACACCTCCCAGGCGTTCTTGGCCATGAAGACCAGCGCGCCATCAATGTCCTCGGCTATCGCCGTTTTATGCCGGTCGATCAGCGCTTCCAGCTTGTCGCGCTCACCCGTGATCCAGCGCGCGGTCTCGTAAGGGCTTGGCTCGAAAGTGACGTCCAGATTGTATTCAGCCGCTACCCGCTCTGCCATCACGTCGATCTGCAGCGCACCGACCGCGCCGACCACGAAATCGCCGCCCACCTGCAGACGGAAAAGCTGGGTGACGCCCTCTTCAGCCAGGCTTTCCAGCGCTTTTTTCAGGTGCTTGGCTTTCAACGGATCCTTCAGCCGGGCGCGGCGCAGCAGCTCCGGCGCGAAATTGGGGATGCCCGCCACGCGCCATTTGCCACTTTCCGACAGCGTATCGCCCACACGCAAAGCGCCATGGTTGGGCACACCGATCACGTCACCGGCAAAGGCCTCGTCGGCCAGCTCCCGGTCCTGGGCAAAGAACATGATCGGGCTGGAAACGGTGAGCAGCTTGCCGCTATCGGTTTTCAGCTTCATGCCGCGCTTGAACGTGCCGGAGCACAGACGCATGAAGGCCACGCGGTCGCGATGGTTCGGGTCCATATTGGCCTGCACCTTGAACACGAAGCCGGCCACTTCCTTGCCGTCGGGCGTCAGCTCCGGTGCCGGGCCGCCGGTCGCCGGCTGGGCTTCAGGCCCCGGCGCCACCTGTTTGAGGGCTTCGAGCAGCTCGAACACGCCGAACTGGCGCAGGGCCGAGCCGAAATAGACCGGCGTCATGTGCCCTTCGCGATAGCTCTGCGGGTTGAAGGCGGGGCAGACCTCGCGCGCCAGTTCGGCGCCCTCGCGCAGCTCGGCCAGCTCGGCTTCGCTCAGGATCGAGCTGATCTCGTTGCCTGACAGGGACACGCGCTGGCTCCTGACCGGGTCGGCGTCATCGGCAGACGGGCGGCGATAGACGACAAACTCGTCACGCTCCAGATCGGCCACACCCTTGAACCGGTTGCCCGAACCGGACGGCCACTGCATGGGCGCAGCGTCCAGTGCCAGCTTGTCCTGGATGTCATCAAGCAATTCGGACGGATCCATCGCCTCACGATCCATCTTGTTGATGAAGGTGAGGATGGGAATGTCACGCAGGCGGCACACCTCGACCAGCTTCAGCGTGCGCGGCTCCACGCCCTTGGCCGCGTCCAGCACCATGATCGCGCTGTCGGCGGCCGTGAGGGTGCGGTAGGTGTCTTCAGAGAAGTCTTCGTGGCCCGGCGTATCGAGCAGGTTGAACAATAGCCCGCCATACTCATAGGTCATCACCGAGGCGGAGACCGAAATCCCGCGCTCGCGCTCGATCTTCATCCAGTCAGACTGGGTACGCCGGTTCTCCCCCCGCGCCTTGACCTGCCCGGCCAGACGGATTGCACCCGCGCTGAGGAGGATGTTCTCGGTCAGCGTGGTTTTACCGGCGTCCGGGTGGGAGATGATGGCAAAGGTACGCCGCCGCGCCCATTCGGGCGACACGCTTGTGGGGGAGGTCATGGCCGGTCCTGGCTAACGAAACAGTTTCGCGCCCGGACCTAGCAATCGCTCATCACGCGCGCAAGCGCGGCGGGGCGTGCAGCCACACCGCATCATTGGCCGCGCGGGCGCTGAGCATGTCCATTTCCTGCAAGCCTTTCAGCTGTGTCAGGACCATCAGGCCGACAGAGGCAACGCGCACCTGAACGTCCTCCGGGCCACGTGCCGTGTTCGGCCTGACGGCGAGCAAGGCGTTCGCCTCATCGCTCTTCCAGCCGATCAGGGCCGCCAGAAAGCGCGCCTTTTCCGGCGCATTGCGCGCCAGCAGCGGATCTTCGTAAATCGCCTCGCGGACCAGCCTGACCGCCTTGCCGAGCGTCATGGCGCGCAGCTCATGCTCGGGCACGGGACTGACTGCCGTCAGCGCGGCGCGTTCAGGATCTCCCAGAGAAAACACGACATCATTGAACAGGAACAGCACGCTACCTGACCCCACTACCGATACGGTATGCCCGCGCCACCCGGCTGCGCTGTCGTGTGCAGCGCCTGCCCCCGGGCCGGCAAACCGTGTGAAAAATCCTCGATGGCTTCAGTCTGACTTATCCGCGTTAAAACTGCGTCACCGGCGCGTTGAGAAATAAGCAGTGTTACCGAATAGTTAACGGCTACTCCTCAACCCGTTCCATAAGGAAATGACGCCCTTCGCGATCAATGATTTCGACCGCCCATATATCCGGATCATCCTCACGGCGGCGGGCGATATAGGAATCGGCACGGGCCTCCTCCATGGGCAGGGCGCCCAGAGGCTGCGACCAGACGCGCTCACCCTCCATGTCGCGTACCGGCACAAACAGGCGTGCCAGCCGGTCTGCGCCGACCAGCTTTACCAGCACCACGCCGGCATCAGCATCGCCCTTGTGCAGCGCGTAGAAGGACGCGCCCTCACGCTCCGCACGCCACCGCAGGGCATCCACCCAGATCCATGTGCTGAGCTCAGGCATGATTCTCCCTTGCTGGCCGGACAATTGCTTAATAATGTGTAAATCGAGGGGAGCGTTTCATGACGATACAGGCACGTTGGTGGGGTGTCATGTGTATGGCCGCAGCGATGGCGGTGGCCATGACCTGTATGGTCAATCCGTCTGCTGCGGCGATTCCGGACGCCGAGGCCAGCGCCACATCCACTACCGCTCCCGCGCCCGGCCGTATCGCCCGCTCCGAGGAACGCACGCTCGCCAGTCTGACCGCAGACAGCCAGCCAGCCTACCGCCTAGACCGGAACACCCGCGAACTGCGCATCCCCTTCACCCTGGCGCCCGGCTCCGTTCCCGAAAGCGTGGAGCTTGTCCTCTCGGCGCGGCCCGCCTCCGCGCGGTCCGGCGGCCGTCTTGAGGCCCTGCTGGCCGGTTCGCGCACCATATCACTCACCCCGCGCGCGGACAGTTTCGAGGCGCGCTTCTCGCTCTATTCGGACAGCCTTCGGGCTGGCGACAACATGCTGGTGATCCGCTTTGATGCCGGTGATGCTGACGGGTGGCGCATTGATATGCGCGCGAGCCGCCTGCGGGTGACGGCCCTGCCATCAGCCGGGCATGAGACACTGGAAACGCTGGAAAGAGCGATGGCGGCACACTTCGCTGCGCCGCGCCGCGTGTTCATCCAGGCCAATGGATCAGGGCGCGAGCAGCTGGCCGTGGAGGCTCTGATCGCGCAAGGGCTCGCCCTGCGCATGGGGCAGGCGCCGGTTCTGGTCGAGCGCCCGGAGGCAGCGGAAATCGTTGTACGCGCTGCCACAGACCCGCTGTCTCCCAACGCCTCCATCGCCCTTGCAGACCCCTACACCATCCGCCTGGCGGGCGCGGAGACCACGACGGTCGCCGCAGCGGCGCGCCTGTTTGCCGCGCGCAGCTTTGCCGGGACACAGACACGGATGACTCCGGCCGATGCGCTGTCAGCGCCGCGCCTTTCCCATGCCTCGTCCGGCACCCCGTCGCGGCTGGACAATCTGCAGGCGCTGGCCGAATCCGGCATTCCCTTCGCACGGGAAAATGGCGGGCGGGCCGCGATCATTCTGGCCGGAAACAGCACTGCCGAACGGCTCGGCGCCCTCAGCCTGCTCTCGCGCGCCTCACTCGTTTCCGGGTCAGCCTGGCTCTACGCCTGGTATGGCAGTGATGCCAGTCTGGCGCCCGCCGACCATGACCTGTTCCTGATGGGACCGATTGGCGCGATTGATCCGCGCCTCGTCAGCGCGGCGCCCGCCGAAGTGCGCGCAGCCACCCAGGCGGCGAACCGGCGCGTGCCGCGCGAGCGCCGCTCCTACGGGTCCACCGCCTTCGCCGATGAAGGCAGCCCTGTCGCCGGAGCCGTTACCGGCGTTGCCGCGCTTTACCGCGATGCAGGCGGGCGCACGATCGTGCTGCTGACCGCGCCTGAAGGCGCAGACTTCTCGCGCGCCGCCCGCCGGCTGGCCCATTCCGATCTCTGGCGTGAACTGCAGGGCCGCGCCGTCCTGTGGGATGCCGGGTCAGTCACCGCCTTCGGCCCGACCGCGCGCAGCGATCACGCCCTTGGCGAACAAATGGTCGAGCTGTTCCGCCGCCATGACAGGCTGCTCGCCCTGATCGCCTTCGCGCTGGCTGTGCTTTTGCTGTTCGCGGGCAATGCCGTAAACCGGAGATCAACCCGGAGCGTGTAATACACGCGCTCATGATAGGTCTCGTTCTTGCCTCCAGCCTTGCACTGACCGCTTCGGGCGATGATGCGCGTGCCGAAACCGCTGCGCGTCTGGCACGGCTGGTTGAGGTCGCCGCCATTGACGAGGCGTGCGCCATGCTGCCTCCCGCAGAGCGCGCCATTCTCGACCGGGAGATTGCCAGCGTCCGCCACCAGGCCGAAGCCGGCGGCATGTCATCAGCCACCTGGTCATCCGGCTCGGAGCGGATTCGCCGCCGCTGGGCCAGCCCCGACTGCAGCGCGTCTGCGGCCCAGCAGACCGTCTTGCGCTACCGGCAGGCATTAAGCGGCTGGCTGATGGGCGGCGAGCGCAGCTTTGAGGGCCAGAGGCGCGTCTGGACAGCCCGCGCGGCGCAAGACGAACACAGCCACTGGGCGCTCGCCCAGGAGGCCGTCCATGGCGGCATCTCCGCGCGCTTCGGCTCCGTCATCATCGGTGAGGATGCGTTGGTCCTGCTGTCCTTGCGCGCCCCGCGCCAGCCGGCCAGCGCCGTGCTGGTCCTGCGTGATGTGCAACTGGCACCGCGCCCTGTCGATTTCACATCCGGCGGGCGCCGCCAGCCGCCGGGCGGCGAACCGCTGGCCGGTCTGGGGGCCCTGTCCTCTGGCCAGCGCCGTATCTGGTCCAGCGGTGTCCTGCGGGATGGCGGGCGCTTCGCCCCCGATGGTGACGGCGTAACGGCGAGCTTCACCTTTCCCGGTGATACGCTGGAGCAGATGATGGCGCTGGAAGCGGCCGAGGCCGCCCGCGTGGACCTCTACGATGCCTCTGGCGCGCGGATGGGCCGTATCTGGATAGAGATCGGCGCCCTGCGTCAGGCCCGCAATTACGCGCTGGCCGCCAACCCATCACCCTTGGAATAGGCCGATCAGCTGGCAGCGGCCTGCTGGACGATGGCCTCACCAGCCGCCTGTGCCAGGCGGATCTGTTCGTGGACGGCGGGCGTTTCCGGGTCGCTCTTGAGAATGCCGTCATCGCTGGCAGACACCACGGGAAGCGAAACCGTGACCGTGGTGCCCTCACCCAGCCGGCTCTGCAGGCTCATCGTTCCGCCATGCAGACCTGCCAGCGCATGCACCAGCGCCAGGCCCAGCCCTGAGCCGCGTTCATCGCTCTGGTGCGCGTTTGCGGCCTGTGCATAGGCATGGCCCAGCCGGCTGACCTCGGCCTCGCTCATGCCCGGCCCGCTATCACCGACCGCCAGCACCAGCTCGGCTCCGCTGGCGCGCAGCATCACGACGACAGCCCCGCCATCGGGCGTGAACTTGATGGCATTGGACAACAGGTTGAGCACGATCTGGCGCAGCGCCTTGCGGTCGGCGTGAACCGTGAGTTCGCTTTCGCGCAGATCGCAGCTCAGGCGGATATTCTTGTCCTCGGCGCGCAGGCGCATCATCCGCACGCACGTCTCGACGACCTCGCCCGCATCGAACGTCTCGCGCAGCAGCTCGTAGCGGTCCGCCTCGATCTTCGACATATCGAGAACATCACCGATCAGATCGAGCAGATGCACGCCGCTTTCATGGATGAGGTCGGCATATTCGGCATAGCGCGCCGGCATCGGGCCGAACAGGCGCTGCTTCATCAGGTCTGAAAAGCCGATAATGGCATTGAGCGGCGTACGCAGCTCATGGCTGATCGCCGCCAGGAACTCTGACTTGGCCTTGCTGGCGGCAACGGCCTCGTCGCGCTCGCGCGCCAGCCGGTCCAGAATCTTGTCCTCACGCTGCGGCACCGACAGGGCGACGACAAAGCCCTCTCCGGCCCGGTGCGCGCGCGCCTCCAGCGTTACCGGGCGGCCATTATCGCCGCGCATCTGTGTGACGATGGACCCGCTCGCCTTGTGCAGCTGGTGCTCCAGCATGTCGCGCCCCTCGTCTTCATAGGCAAGGTGCGACACCGGCAGGCCCGCCACATCGCGCGGCAGGCCGGGCATGAGGGAACGCGCCGCAAGCGACGCGGCTTGCATCCGCCCGTCCGCATCGCACACGATCAGGGCGGACGGCGCATGCACAAACCCGTCTGCCAGCGGCTGCACCCCGGCATTTTGCCGGTCCAGCCGGGTGAGTGCGGGCAGCAGGCCAGCCAGGGCCACCAGCACGCCAAGCCCCAGATAGGCGGCCAAACCCAGCTCAAGCGGGAAAGGCAGGCCCGAGGCAGCGGGCTGCACCACACCGGCATAGAACATGATGAACAGGGAGGCGGAATTGACCAGCAGGCTGACCAGCGCGCCGCCATATTGCCGGCTGGCCGCCAGCGCTGCACCACCGGCCAGCGCCGCAAACGGCGTCAGCCAAGCCGGCCCGCCAGGAAGCGCGGCCAGCGCCAGCACCGGCACCACCCAGCTGATGACGATGAAGGCACGTGCGGCATCGCTCCAGCCGTCCGCGCGCGCCAGACGCAGGCCCACCAGTCCGGGAAGGGCCGTGGCAGCCAGCAGGGCGGCGGTTTCAAGGGGCGAACCCAGCATCAGCGCCGACACTGCGGCGCACAGCCAGAGCGCTGCCCAGAGCGCATGAATCCAGCGGGCCCGGGTACGGGCTATCCATCTGCCAAGCCTTGTTGCCAGGGTGATCATGCGGCCCTTGAGATTCCGACTCACTAACATCGTTGATGACCGCAAGCTCTGCCTGCGGCGTTAACAATTATTGAATCCCGCTTAACGCCTGTGATCGCTGCGTGCGCCCTTGGACAACGGCAAATTTCACGGCAAAGTAGATCCACTCAAGCTGTCTGGAGCGTTACCGGCCATGATCACACCTCTGCTGGCCATTCTTTCTGTGTCCCTGCTGCATACTGGCGTTCAGGAAGTTGCTGAAAACGCTGATGAAAGCGCAGTCCCGAATCCGGTTCTCGTGCTGGAATCCGCGCCCCAGACCTCGGCCCTGCGCCTTCATGCCGACACCTATGCCGCGTATCACTCGGATGTCAGCGAGGCGGGCGCCCGCGAATTGACCTCTGTCATGGCGCTCGACGAGACAATGGACTCGCTGGCCGCCTATTACACCGATGACCGGCTTGTGGACGCGCAGATCGCCTATGCCGCCCTCGTCGCCGCGCAGCATCCCGAATTTATCGACTCGGTGCGCGCCATCGCTGACTATTACGGTTCCGGCATAACGGCCGCCAGCCTCATGAACGATCCGGTTTTTGTGACCGGCTTCATGGGCGCTGACACCGCCTCTGACAATGTGGTCGGCGCGCTGACCACCGATACACGCACGATGAACATCGTGGCCGACCGCTACCGCGAGGCGGCCTACGATCTGCAGAGCCAGACCTGGGCGCGCACGCGCGCTCAAGACCGCCGCACCCGGCTGGAGCAGATCGAAAGCGGCTCGGTCCGCCTGCAGACGCCGTTCCGCATGGCGGAAAATGGTAATGGCCGCCGTCTCGGCGCCGCCTCTGACCTGTTTGGCGCATCGGCCAATGCGCCCCGCCCGGAAGCCCCGGTACCCGGTCTGGCGCTGACCGTGGGTGAGACCCAGCTTCAGCCCGATGAGCGCCGCGTGGGCCGCATCCTTGCGGTGGCGGCGCTTCAGTCCATCGAGTCCGGCGACATGCGGGCGATGGATGCGCTGCTGGCCGATCCGGCCGTGGGCCGCTGCATCGTCTCGGCGCGGCTGAACCTCGCCCAGTGCGTCGCCGCTGGTCACTTCAAGTATGAAGACGCTTTTTGCATCGCTGAACACGCGCTTCAGGAAGTGGCTGTCTGCCTGACGACAACGCGCGCGCCAGTGGCCGAGTAGCGGCAGTGTTAATGCTCTGAAAACCATTACCAACTGGCGTTAACAGGGCATTTACCCCGAGCACTGCTTTTGCTGGAAATGGCCGGAACGCTCGCCTAGCTTTCATCGTAAGGGTCAGTAAGTCCCCGTCGAAGCAGGTCTGAGGCACAAGCCGATGATGTTCATATTGCGCGCTGTATTCTGGATCGCAGTCGTGGCGGCATTCGTGCCGCCGGGCTTCACTGCGGCTGGCGGCCTGTTTGCCAGCGACATGGAACGCATGCTGGCCGAACCGGCTGCGCGTGCGGCCCAATCCCTGCACAGCGAAACGGCCCAGCCAGCACAGACCCGTGCGCACGAAACGGGCATTTGCGCCGAGTATGGCGAGCTGTGCGAGATCTGGGACCATGTCACGGGTTTCGGCGGCTATGTCGGCTCGATGGCCCTGTCACAGGCCGACGCGATGATTGAATCGGCGCGCGAGACCAGCTCTGCAAAACCCGCCGCGCAGACGCGCTAGCACACCCGCGTCTTGCCCTTGACTGCCGGTGCGCCTAGGTCAGGCGCATGCAGACCGGCGACACTGTCATTGAATCCCTCGTGGACGAGTTCGACTTCCTGGGCGACTGGGAAGAACGCTACCGCTATCTCATCGAGATGGGCCGGGCGCTGGAGCCTTTAAGCGCGCAAGAACACAGCGATACCAACAAGGTGCAGGGCTGCGTCAGCCAGGTCTGGCTGGTTCTCGGCAAGGATGGCGAAGGCCGGCTCCTCATTCGCGGGGATTCCGACGCCCATATCGTCAAGGGTCTGGTGGCGCTTCTCATCCGCCTTTACGCCGGGCGCCCGCCGGCCGAAGTGGCCGCTATTGATGCGCGCGAAGTGCTGGCCCGCATCGGACTGGGAGAGCATCTCTCCCCGCAACGCTCCAACGGCCTTGCCTCCATGGTGGCGCGCATCCGCGCCTGGGCCGCAGAGGCCTAGCCCGCAAATGGATCAGCGGCCCTCGCGGCCCGCTTCAGCCCGTAATGGATGGCCAGACGCTCCAGCGCGAGATGCAAGGCCGTGCCGCCCGCCTTGTCCGGCCAGTCAAGATCCCGCACCGCCCGCTCCATGCCCGTCTCCCGGATGACGATATTGATGAGCAGCCTGTCCAGCCCCGGCCCTGCCGCTGCCAGCGCCGCCATCACCCGTTCGCGGGCATCCAGCGCCCGCGCAGGCGCGCCAGCGGGGTCATGACCGCCGCGCGGACCGGATCGTGGCACACCTGACCAGTCAGACGTCACGCGCGAGCGCAGCGTCGAGGCATCATAGTCAGCCCGCAGCCGGTCTGCCGCTGTCACATGGACGCGCTCCAGCAAGGCCGCACGCCCCGGACGCGCAACGGCGTAGCGGGCAACGGGCGACGCATCGCCATTGGCCAGCGCCGCTACCACGCGGCCATCGGCCTGCATGACGGCGCGCGGTTCGAGCCTGCGGTGCTGGGCGGCAAACCGGCCCTCATCGTTGCTGCCCGGCACCTCTTCGCGTTTCAGCCTTGCAAGCCCTGCCTCCGTCACGGTCCAGCACGTTCCGCCCTCGCCGGCCTCCAGCGTGCCGTCGCTGACGCCCGCAGACAGCTCGCGCGCACTGAGCACCGCCAGCGGACGGCGGCGGCGGTCAGCACCGGCAAACACGCCATAGCCGCGCCCGCCGGGCAAAGCCGCGATGCGTCTTCCAGGGCGCGCCAGCCGGATCAGCCAGGAGGGCGCGCTCACCAGCACAGCTCCGCGCGGTGGCGTCCGTCTGCGTTCAGCGGAGCTGCTGCCGGAAGAGCGGGCGATGGCATGGCCCGCAGCGAGGTTTCAAGATCATCCAGCCGTGCATCAAACCCGGCATCATCGCGCATGTCCTCGATCTTGTGGCAGGCATGGGCGACCGTGCTGCGATCCCGGCCAAAGGCGAGCGCGACGCGCGCCAGCGACATCTCGAACGCCACATGCGCCAGATACATCGCAACCTGACGCGCCTGCGCAGCCTCGGCCGTACCGCGGCCCGTAGCCTGCACCGCCTCCACCGGCACGCCCAGGCTGAACGCGGCGGCCTGGCGGGCCAGCTGGGCCCGCGCCCGGTCTAGCCTGACCCGGTCTTGCGTTCTCCTGCCCTGACCGCCGCGCGCATGCATGTTTTCCATGTCCTCAACTCCCTGCTTCAACGCCATGCCGGGCATAATAGGCCCATAAGCCGAAAGTGAGGATAATATTCCTATCTGAAACGCAAAACCCCTCTCCCCCTCACGAAACCTCTCGGAGACAAACCGGGGTGACACCCCGGCAGACCGTTGAAATCACTGATGAATGAGCTTTTGCGCGGAGCGGCCCGCTTCGCCACAGGCGATGCGGACGGGGAACATGAGCGGGGATAAGGGAGGCTGGCCTAGGCCACCGGGCGCGTCAGCGACCAGTTCCAGTAGCGCAGCACGGTCTGCGCCTTGTCGACCGAGAGCGTGTCGAACACATAGCGCGCCTGTTCGGGCGCGGGATCACCGCGCCCTGCCGTTTGCAATAGCGACATCAGATGCCCGCGTGACAGGCCGGTCGCCTTGGTGAGGACCGCCAGCGGCTCACCGCCGAAATCCGCCAGCATCCGCTCCAGCAGCGAGCGCTGGATGTTCGCCAGCCGCGCCATTTCGTCGACCAGTTCCGGAGAAAGACCCGTCCGGGCCGCTTCTTCAATGGCCCCTTCCAGCGATCCGAAGGGCGAGTTTTCCGCAGCGGCACGATTGCGCTGGCGGCGCTCGATATAGTTCAGGGCACGGCCGATCAGCTCGTCGCGCGGTGTTTCGCTAGCCGCCAGCGGGAACACGTCCTCGGCGGCGTCCTGCAATATCGCGCGGCCCACGGCGAAGCGTTCCAGCAGGGCCCGCCGCTCGCCATGCCCGCATTCCCAGAACAGGGCCATGGCCTGTGCCGGGCGCATCTCAGCGCGCTTGATGAGGCCGTGGGTCAGGGCCAGCTCGTCAGCGGCCATCTGCAGCAGGCGGTCCACCGTCTGGCTGGCAAGCTTCGCGCCGGGATTGGCCAGCAGCGCCAGTATCTCTGACGTGCTCCCGGAGGCCACCAGCGCCGCCGATACCACTTCGCTCACATGCTCACGCCGGGCAATGGCCATCCGGTGGCGGGTTTCGCCCTTGGCCGCAATCTCCATCAGATCGAAATCGGTCAGGGCGCGCGCTGATTGCAGGATCGGCTCGGCCACCTCATAGGTGTCCAGCGCCAGACGGCGCAGGAGGCCCGGCGGGGCCTCTGCCTGCTCTGCCAGCCGCCGGGCAATGCGCATGCGCAATTCCGGCGCGGCATGGCGCATGATCTCGTCCAGCACGTCAGCAACCACCCAGCGCTCCTGCGGGCTGACCTGGCTGGAGGGCAGGCAGACAATGTCGGCCAGCCGCCGCGTCAGCCGCGAACGGGCCGTCACGCTGGGCGCAATTGCTGGATCGGCTCGGTCCATTGCGGCTTGGCTCCCTGACGCACGAAAGGCTTGTCGCTGCAAAGCTTGCCTTCAGCGCGTTAAGGAAACGTGGCAAAGCCTGTTCAATCGGCGTAACTGGTCTTCTCCGGCCCGCTGCAAGGATCTGTGCAGATTCGCCATGAATGACAGACCGACCGTATCCCGGCAGCCCTCCCGGCGGCGCTTCAGACCTGATCCGTTCTGGGCCTATATGGCCGTGGTGGCGGCCTGGTTTGCCAGCTTCGGCTTGCAGACCACCCTGTTTCCGGGCGTTATCAATTTCACCCTCGCCGAAAGCCCTGCGCGCCTTGGCATCGCACAGGCCGCCCTTACAGCGCCCATGCTGTTCCTCCTGCCGCTGACCGGCGTGCTCGCCGAGCGCGCAGACCGGCGCACCCTGCTTCTGGTCTTTCACGGTGTGGCAGGCGTCTCGGCGGGCATCATGGCCGCCCTGATGTTTGCCGGCCTGCTCAGCTATGAGGCGCTGGTGGTCTATGCGCTCGTGGTCGGATCGGCGGGCGCGTTTGTGATGCCCGCGCGCGATTCCGCGATCAATGGCGTGACACGCGTCACCCAGCGCCTGGGCAACCCGCTCAGCCTGCAGCGGGCCATCGTGTTTGCGTCCCTCGTGCAGTTCGGCGCCCAGATCACCGGCATGGGCGCGGGCTTTCTGGCCAGCTATGTCGGCCCGGCGCCGCTGTTCGCCGTACAGGCCCTCATACTGGTGGCAGGCGGCGCAATGGCCATGTCGATGCCGCGCCTGCCACGCCCGCGCGAACACACCGAGCCCGTGCTGACCGCCCTTGTAACCGGACTGCGCACGGTCATCAGCTCACCCGTCATCTGGCCGATGACGCTCATCATGATCGCGGTGGGCGCGCTGGTGGTCGGCGGCGGCTTCTTTGTCATCATCCCCGTACTGGTGCGCGACATCTATCTGGCCGGCTATGACGTGCTGGCGGGTCTGATGGTCACATTCTGGGTCGGCGCGCTGTTTTCCAACATCATCCTGGCGCGCATGCCGCTGATCGAGCGTCCGGGCAGGACACTGATGGTGGTGCAGACAGCCGCCGCATTCGCGCTTGGCTGCATTGCCCTGCCTCTGCCCCTGCCCGCCCTGTTCCTGACCATCTTCGTCTGGGGTCTGGCGGGCGGCGTGGCGATGTCGCTATCGCGCGCGCTGGTGCAGGAAAACGCGCCCAAGCGCCAGATCGCGCGGGTGATGAGCGTCTACCAGCTGGGCCTTTTTGGCGGCATGCCGGCCGGCGCCGTCATCATGGGCTATGTCGTTGAGTGGATGGGGCCGCGTGATGCGGCGCTGATCCCGGCTGCCGGCATCCTGGCCGTTCTCATTGTCATCGTGCTGACAACGCCCATCTTGTCTGTCAGACGCGCCGATCCGTCATAGGCGGCGTACAATACGGGAGCTTGCCCCATGCCGCGCCTGCCAGCCGACCAAGTCCGCGCCCTGCGGGCCAGACTGACCCCCGAACAGGACCGGATCGCCTTCCACGAGGGCACCGAGCCGCCCGGCTGCTCGCTTCTGAACGCCGAAAAGCGCGCCGGAACCTATCATTGTGCCGTATGCGGCGAGGCCCTGTTTTCCTCGTCTGCCAAATACGAGTCCCGCTCCGGCTGGCCGAGCTTCTTTGAGCCGGTAAGCCCGGACGCCATCGGCACAAAATCTGATTTCAAGTTGCTGATGCCGCGCACCGAATTCCACTGCGCCAATTGCGGTGCCCATGGCGGACACGTCTTCAATGACGGACCGCCGCCAACCGGGCAGCGCTGGTGTGCAAATGGCGAAGTGCTGGACTTCCGTCCGGAGGCGAATGAGGGCTAGAGTGCAGGCCATGCCGCGTTGCGGTCTGGTCTTTTATTTCCGGAGCCTGATTTCCATGTCTTCCATTCATTTGCGTGCAAGCCTTCTGGCTGGCGTCGCCGGTCTTGCCCTTGTCGGCCTGACCGCCTGCGAGCCCGCCAGTACACCCGAAAACACCAGCGCCGCGAGCCAGTCTGAAATGAACGAGAATGCCCCGCAATCTGCCCTGATCGACCGGGCGCTTGCCTTCACCCCGCCAAGCGTGGAGGCCCGCCCCGTCACCATCGAGCAGCTGGGCCGCACCCGCACCGACAATTACGCCTGGCTGCGTGACGAGAACTGGCAGCAGGTCATGCGTGACCCGTCTGTCCTGACCCCTGAAATCCGCACCTTCCTGGAGGCGGAAAACGCCTATTACAACGAGGTGATGAGCCCGCTCTCCGAGCTTCAGGAGACGATCTACCAGGAAATGCGCGGCCGTATCCGCGAGGATGACAGCTCTGTGCCCAGCCGCGATGGCGACTGGTTCTACTATTCGCGCTTCCGGCAAGGCGGCCAGTACGCGATCTATGCGCGCCGTCCCGCCGACGGGAATGGCGAGATTTCCGGCGAGGAAGTCATCCTGATGGATGGCGATGCACAGGCCGAGGGGCTGGAATATTTCCGCCTTGCCGCCTTCTCCCACAGCCCCGACCAGCGCTATGCCGCCTGGGCCGCCGACACCAATGGTTCGGAATACTACGAGATCCGCATCCGCGATCTGGAAACGGGCGAAGACATCGCAACCCTGACCGATGAGGGCTATGGCTCGCTGGTCTGGGCCAATGACTCGCGCACGATCTACTGGGTGTGGCGTGACGAGAGCGCACGGCCCAAGCGCGTCTATCGCCAGGCCATCGACTCCACCGAGCGCGAGCTGGTCTACGAAGAAGCCGACGATGGCTACTTCATCGGCGTCGGCCGCACGGGCGGCGATAGCTGGATCAGCGTCTATACCGGCGACCACACCACCAGTGAAATCCGCCTTTACGACGCCAATGACCCCGCGGCTGAGGCTCTTCTGGTCTCCGAACGCGAGGAAGGCGTGGAGTACTCCCTCACCGAAACCGGCAACGGCATGTTCATCCGCACCAATCAGGACGGCGCGGTCGACTTCCAGATCATGCGCGCACCGGTCGATGATCCGCGCCGCGAGAACTGGGAGCCCTTCATCGAGCACCGGTCGGGCGTCTATGTCAGCGGCCTGATGGGCTTTGAGAACTGGCTTGTCCGCTCCGAACGCGAGAGCGCGCTGCCGCGCATCATCGTGCGCAATGTGGAAAGCGGCGAGGAGTTTGCCATCGCGTTCGAGGAGGAGGCCTACTCGCTCGGCATGAGTGGCGGCTATGAATTTGCCACCGACGAGATGCGCTTCACTTATGAAAGCCCGTCCACGCCGCGCCAGACCTGGGACTTCAACATGGCGACGCGCGAGCGGACCCTGCGCAAGGAGCAGGAAATCCCCTCCGGCCACAACCCGGACGACTACACCGTGCGCCGCATCAACATCACCGCACGCGACGGCACGCCGGTTCCGGTGACAATCCTGCACCGCGCCGACACGCCGATTGACAGCTCCGCGCCGCTGCTTCTCTACGGCTACGGCTCGTACGGGATTTCGATCCCGGCCGGCTTCTCGATCGGCAATCTGTCGCTGGTCGACCGGGGCATGGTCTACGCCATCGCCCATATTCGCGGCGGCACCGACAATGGCTATCAATGGTATCTGGACGGCAAGCTCGACCGCAAGATGAACACCTTCAACGATTTCGTTGATGCGGGCCGGGCACTTGCCGCGCAGGGCTATACCAGCGAAGGCCGCATGGTGGCGTTCGGCGGCTCGGCGGGCGGCCTTCTGGTCGGCGCGGCGATGAACCAGGCGCCGGAACTCTTCGCCGGTGTGATCGGCGCTGTGCCGTTCGTCGACGTGATCAACACCATCTCCGATCCCACCCTGCCGCTGACCCCGCCAGAGTGGAATGAGTGGGGTAATCCCATCACCGACGAAGCCGCCTATGACTACATGCTGTCCTACAGCCCGTACGATCAGGTAAGCGCCCAGGACTATCCCCACCTTCTGGCGACGGCCGGTCTTACCGACCCGCGCGTCACCTACTGGGAACCGGCCAAGTGGGTTGCCCGTGTACGCGAGATGCGCACGGATAACGGGCTGACCCTGCTGCGCACCAATATGGGCGCAGGCCATGGCGGAGCCTCTGGCCGCTTCGACAGCTTGCGTGAGCGGGCACAGGACTGGGCGTTTGCGCTGATGGTCTCTGGCCTGGCTGATAGCGAAGCCAGCGTCGAACTGGAAGACGCGCCTGCCGAGGATGCAGCCGAATAGGCCGCACCCTCACTTGCCTGTTGAATGCAGAAAGCCGGGCAGTGTCGCTGCCCGGCTTTTTTCTGACCGAAGGCCTGTCGATGACGCCGACGCCAGCAACGAAAAAGGCCCCGGACAAATCCGGGGCCTTTCATTGATCAGAGCGGCCAAGCCGGCTGTGGACTAGCCCGCAGCGGCTTCGCGTGCGGCACGCTCCAGAGCTTCCCGGCGTTCCGCCGCCTGCTCGTCATTCATGCCGACTTCACGGAACTGCTCGCCATACTGGTTGAAATAGATCTGACAGCGCTGCGGGACATCGATCCGCACGCGGCCATCCTCGTCTGCCTCACCGATAACCGTCGCGATGCGGCGTTCGGCTTCGACCGTCAAGCGGCACTCGTCGATCTGCACCTGCTCACGCTGGCGGGCGCGGCGGGCCACACCCTCTATCTGGCCGTTGACGAAAGTAATCCAGCCATTGGCCTGATTGCGGGAGGAGGCAAAGCGCGCGCCCTCACGGAAGGCAGCCAACGCGCCCTGGTTGTCATTGAGGTTGAAGCGCGCGGTACCCAGCAGCACCCAGGCTTCGCCGGGCTGACGCAGCCCGCCACGATTGAGGGCGGTCTGGAACGCTTGCGCAGCAGGCTCCCACTGGTTCAGCTGGTAATGCGCCTCAGCCAGCACCAGTGCCGTCTGGCCATCCTGACGCATTTCGGACAGCTGACGCAGGACCGGCAAGGCACGCTGGAACTCGGCAGCCTGACGCCACATATTGGCGAGCAACTCGACATTGCGAACATTGCGTTCGATGCGCCCGGCGTTCATTTCCCGTTCGAGAATGGTCGCGCCGCGATACGGGTTGTCGTAATAGCTGTAATACTGGGCAAGGCGCAGCAATTCCTCGCCCTGGGTAAACAGCCCGTTGAGATACATCAGCTTGTTGGCTTCAAACGCCTGTTCTTCCTGCTCCGTGCGCGCGAGAAGACTGACCAGGTTCTGCCAGCCCGTACGCTCCTGCGGGAAACGGTTCACCATCTCGCGCACAACCCGAAGCTCGTCCGCCGGACGGTTCAGCTGCTGGTAATAGACCAGCATGATCGGGTACTCGTTCAGCGTCTTGTTGGGCGTGGCCTCATACCACTGCTCCGCGTAGCGCAGCCCGTCGCTATAGCGGTCGCCTTGTGCGTAGGCGATGGCCAGAAGGCGTGCGAGACCGGCATTGACCGTAGCACCTGCTGCAATGGCGGCTTCCAGCTCGCGGATACCGGCATCGATCTGATCCATGCTGATCAGGATCTGCCCCAGATTGATCCGCAGATCGCGTACCTCATCGGCATTCAGACCGCCCGTATTGATCGCCGAACGGAAGTCGGCAACCGTCTGGTTGTAGTTGTCGACCTGAAAGTAGAGACGCCCGCGCTGCGAATACATGACGCCGGCCTCATACGCACTCGGATCCATGCCAAGGCCACGGGTGAAGGTCTGGATCGCCGCCTGATAGTTCTCGGCTTCAATCTGTTCCTGGGCCTGCAGCACGAGCGTACCGATCGCCGTTGAAAAGGTCCGGTTCTCGTTATTCTGTGACCGTTCCTGGTCCCGGTCGCGGCGCTGCGCTTCGGCATCCGTTCCGATGGCGGTCATGCCGATGCTGCCAGCTACCAGCACAGCTGCGAGGACACGCCCAATTCCGGTCATGCTCTGGCTCTCGCGGATCATCTTGTCACTCCTGTAGAACGTCTCGCAGGCAGCGAGCCGACACGTATCGCTCTGTTACTGGTCGAGGGTGTAGTCAAACTGCGTCTGGACACCACGGCGCCATTGGGGTGTGCCGTCCTGGACGCGCGGCTCATAGCGCCAGCGCTCAACCGCGCGGATCGTTTCCCGTTCAAACACCGAGTTGGTGCAGCTCAGGATACGCACATTCGTCGGGCTGCCCTCAGGCGTCACGTCGAACTCGACCGAACAACGCCCTTCCAGACCACGCTCTGCCGCACGGGGAGGGTATTGCGGCGGGATGCGCACCAGCGGCTGCGCGTCACGGTCGGACACGTCGAAGCTAATATCACCACCGGCCAGTGACGGACGGTCAAACTCCGGCAGGCCGCCGACGATGGTGGACATGCTCTCGGTCGGCTGATCGGCGCGAGCGCGCTCGATTGCCGGCGGCGGAGGCGGCGGCGTTACGTCCTCGACCTGGTCGATATTCGCGTCACGTTGCCGGGCCTGGATTTCCTCCGGGGCGTCGGCAATCGTGATCCTGACCTCATCACCCGCGTCGTCAGGCGGCGCGGTATCATCAAAGATGAGGATCTGCATCAGGGTGAAAAGGAGGAAGGTGACGATTGCCGCGAGCGGCGCACCTACAAGAAGACGGACAAGACTGGCCATCGTTATATTCCTTCCTGCCTAACGCGGACGCGTCGAAATGGTGACCGTGACGCCCAGCTGCTGAAGCACTTCCTGGACATCAAGAACGGTGCCCACAGGCGCATCAGCATCGCCTTGAATCATCGCTTCCGCGCGGGGGTTTTCCTGCAGAAGCTGCTCCAGCACGTTTCTGAGCTGGTTCATCTGGTAGACCTGACGGTTCACCCAGATCTCGTCATCGGACGTTACCGCAACGAGAATAGTGGGGCGAACCCGCTCTTCAGTCTGGGTCAGCGGACGCTGAACGTCCACACCCGGCTCTTTAACAAACACGGCCGTCACGATGAAGAAGATCAGCAGGATGAAAACGACGTCCAGCATGGGCGTCATGTTCAGTTCTGTATCTTCGTCTTCGGTTACGACCCGGCTCTGTCGGCGCGCCATACTGAATACTCCTCGCTACGACTGACCGCCGGGACGGTCGCGATTGATCGACACAGGAATGCCGTTCGCCATCATCTCATCCCAGATCTGCACCGTGATCCCGTGATGGGCCTCGTCATGAGGCTGGATCAGCACCGCAGAGTTGGGCGCTTCGGCCCGCAGCCGCGATACTGCCGCCATGACACGATCAACCGAGGTCTGATCCTGGTTCACGAACACACGGTTCTGCTCCGTCACCTGGACCAGAATTACAGGATTGGCGTCCTGTGGCGGTGTGTCAGACGGAGGCGGCGGGCGCATATCAATGCCCTCTTCCTGGAGGAAGGTCGCCGTCACGATGAAGAAGATCAGCAGGATGAACACGATATCCAGCATCGGCGTCATGTTGACTTCGGCTGAATCGTTCCCGCGGTTCTTACGTCTGCGCATGGGCTACCCCACTTCCAGTTCGTCGGCCAGCTCGTGTACACGGCGCTTGGCCATGCGTTCAATCTGGCTGGAGAAAATAAGTCCCGAAAGCGCGGAGACCATGCCGGCCATGGTGGGGATGGTGGCGCGGGCAACACCCGCTGACATCCCGCGAGCATCCGACGAGCCTGAAATGGCCATCACGTCGAACACTGCCACCATGCCGGTCACCGTACCCAGAAGACCGAAGAGAGGCGCAAGAGCCACGAGGGTCTTGATCAACTCCACATTCTGGTCGGCCTTCAGCCTGACCTCGGAAATGAGCTGGTCGCGGATGGCGTGGGCGTGCCAGGAGCTATGGTCGCTGCGCGCGCCCCACTCCCTGATCGCCCGGCCGGCCACTCCCTTGTGGGCCAGCCCGAAATAGGCCAGCCGCTCAAGGATAAACGCCCACATCACGAAGGTCAGAGCCATGATCCAGGTGAGGATCGGGCCACCGCGCTCCAGGAATTCCTGCAGGCCGGAAAAGGCGCCTTGGAAATCCATGATTGCCGGTCCTTCTAGCCAGCACGCTCTTCAGCGTGACGTGCGATGATGCCAGCGGCCTGCTCTTCCAGCGTTTGCTGTGCCCCGCGAGCGAAGCTGGCGGCAAACGAGTGGATGAAGAGCAGCGGGATGGCGGCGATAAGACCCATAACCGTGGTCACGAGGGCTTCGGAGATACCGCCCGCCATGATGCGGGGGTCGCCGGTGCCGAACAGGGTGATCTGCGTAAAGGTGCGGATCATACCCGTAACCGTACCCAGAAGACCCAGCAGCGGCGCAACAGCGGCAGCGAGCTTCAGGAAATTCAGGCCGAATTCGAGCTTGGGCGTCTCGCGCAGGATGGCTTCATCCAGCTTGAGCTCAATCGTCTCGATCGGACGGTCTTTCACCTCTTCATAGGCGAGCATGATGCGGCCGAGCGGGTTGCCCTTGGAGGCCGTGGAACGGCGCTTCTGGCCATTAATCGCCGAGTTCGTGGTGAACAGGGCAAACAGGCGGAACAAACCGAAGGCAGCCGAGAAGATCAGCAGGCCGAGAATGATCTGCGCAACGATACCACCCTGGTTGAAGCGTTCGACCGTGTTGGGGACATCCTTGTAAATGTTTAGCAGCTGGCCACGCGACGGATCGATCGGGCCGGAGACAATCTCGCCTTCAGAAGCGCGGGCAAGATTGCTGGCGGCATCAAGCAGGCGGCCTGGCGGCTGGCGCTCAAGCTGCACGAGACGGTAGCCGGCAGCCGGGTTGGTCTCTTCGGTGCGCCACAGCACGTAACGCGTGCCACCTTGCGTGATGAAGGCGTTGAACACGCCCACGCGGGTCACCGGAACCGGCTGGCCGTCATTCACACCCGACACGCGGGCATTGAAGGTTACGACATCACCCTGAAGCTCCATTTCGGAGATCATGGCCTGCCAGATCCGGTCCAGCTCGGCACGGTCCGGCAGGGTGCGGCTTTGCGACAGTTCGCGAAGCGGCTGGTGACGGCCCGGCGCCTGCGCCGAAGCGATGGAGGCCTCAATGATGGAGGCGAACTCGCCTGATTTCTGACGGGCTGCACCAAACAGCTCACCGAACGCGCCCTGGGCCTGACGCAGTTCGGCGTCAAGCTCGCGGATCCGCTCCTGATTGGCCTCGAACCGCTCCTGATTGGCGCGGCCCGCCGCTTCCAGCGTGTTCAGCTGGCCGCGCGCCTGGGCGACAAGAGCCGCCTGACGGTCACGGTTGGCACGGAACTCCTGCAGGCGGCGCTGGTTTTCCGCCGCTGCATCGCGGGCGTCGGCCCGGACACGGTCAAGAAGCTGGGAAATTGATGTCACCGGCTGGCGCTGGCTTTCCTGGGCCATCGCGGTGCCGGCAAGAAGGCTGGCGCTGAGCGAGACAGCCGCGGCAATTTTAAAAAGCGTTTTCATCGCTTTGTTTCTCCGTCTCTACAGCGCTAGCGGGTAGCCGGGCCCGGAAGGGGCGCGACAAACACATCAGGCGTGGTCACTTCCTGCGCAATCCGCAGAGCACGCTGGACGTTGTTGGCGTGAGACCCTGACAGCGGACGCCATTCAGGATTCGACTGGGTCATGATCTCCATCGAGCGGTCTTGGAAGATGCGCACCAGCGCAACACGGCCGAACTGAAGAACGTTCACCTCATTGGGAACGCCATCAATGACGACCTCTTCGCCATAGGTGCGAAGGCTGCGCCCGTAGGCGGCTTCGATCTCGTAGGCGTTCAGAATGACCCGGTACTTCTCGGCCGGCGGCACAGATGCGTCGCCCAGCATCCGCTCGATATTGTCGAGACGGGCGCGGCGCACATCGGTCTGGAACGGCAGGTCATTGGAAACGAATTCGTCGATAGCGACATACATTTCCAGAAGCATCGGCGTGAGATCGCGCTCGATCGAGCCTACTCGCTCAAGCTGGAACTGAAGCGCTTCAAGCTCGTTTGCCTGCGAACGCAGGAAGACTTCCTGCTGTTCCACATAGACGCGCTGATCCTCGATCTGCTGACGCAGAGCCAGGTACTCGCGCTCGAGATCGCCGGCGCGGTCCGCGACGTCATTGATCTCTTGCTGAGCCCGGGCGCCCTCCTGGGTGGACTGACGGGCCACCTGAAGCGCTTGATCGAGCTGGGCATGGGCAGCGCCCGCGACCAGCATGGAACCCAATCCGACGGCAATCGCCGTACGGAGACGTGATTTCAATTGTGACATGTCTCGCCTCACAGAAGCCGGCCAGCAAACAGGGAACGTTGCTCGTCCGGTTACCCTCTAAAAAAACCTGCCAGGTCAAACCTCAACCCGGCACCCCCGACAAAGCATAAGCGCCAACAACCTGGCGCCAGAGCCCGTCAGGGCCCGCGAATCGTCCGCAGGGAATAACCGTGTGATCAATTATCCCCTTTCAAACGCGGCGTTTCCCGCCGTCTTTTTGAATGAGCAGATGCCATGCATTCCACTCCATGATTTCGACGCTAGCGCTCAAAACGCCTTCGATCAACCGTGCAAGCGCTGCAAATGCTGTGCCGCTCGCAGTTAACGCTTCCTAGTGCGAAACGGTTTCGAAATTGCGACAACTTCCCGATTGCTGCAGTGCAAGGGGGCATCCCGCTGGCGGCCGGAGCGCCGGGAGGGCCACACCCGTCAGGCTGCACGGCAATGAAGGCGGTAACATGACGGGAAAATGGCTGGGGTGCCAGGATTCGAACCTGGGAATGGCGGTACCAAAAACCGCTGCCTTACCGCTTGGCCACACCCCAGCAGAACACCCGGAGGTGTTTGCGGACCGGCTAGATAGCCCGCGGCGGAACGCGATGCAACGCCCTCCTGCAACTGTCTGACACAATCTTCTGCATAAAAGCCCGCCTAGCGCGATTGCCATGCTGCCGGGGACTGGATATACAGCCCGCCGGTTCGGAGTATAGCTCAGCCTGGTAGAGCACCGTCTTCGGGAGGCGGGGGTCGCAAGTTCGAATCTTGCTACTCCGACCAGTATATCCCGCCCCCATCATCGCACATTGCACACAATACATACTTGGCGGCCTCGACCCGGCCCGCCGCGCTCTATATCTTCGCACGCGAGGGGCCCGTATTGCGGCCACGTCTTCGCATGATCGGGAGTGCTGCGATGCGCCAGTTCTGGATAACGTTTTTCGGGTCGATAGCCGGTGTCATCGCCGGTGCAATACTTACCATGCTGCTGCTCGGCTTCATGCTGGCAGCGCTGATCGCGTCTGTAGCGCAACAGGCCAGCGAAGGCCGCAGCGCGCGCGCCTCTGGCGGCGATCTGGTTCTTCAGCTGGATCTGCGCCGCGACCGGCTGGACCAGCCCTCGCGCTCACCCTTTGCCTTTTCAGAGCCGCTGTCCGTGGTTGATATCGTGACCACGCTCCAGCGCGCTCAGGGCGATAGCCGGGTACGCGGGGTTCTCGTCCGCGCCAACGAGTTTGGCATGTCTCCGGCACAGGCCGAAGAGATTCGCAGCGCCCTCGCCCGCTTCTCCGCCAGCGGGCGCTTCGTCATCGCTCACGCCCAGGGCTTCGAGGGCACAGGCATCACGAACTATTTTGCCGTCAGCGGGGCTGATGAAATCTGGATGCAGGACACATCCTCGTTCTCGGCTGTGGGCCTTGCCAGCGAGTCGCTCTTCCTGGGCGGCCTGTTTGAGCAGTTCGGCGCACAGGCGGAGTTCCTGCAGTTCCACGAATACAAGAACGCCGCCAACACCTTTACCGAGGACGGGTTTACCGAAGCCCATCTGGAAGCCACCAGCTCCTTCCTCAACGCCATTCTGGAATCGGCCCTGACGGCGTCCGCCGGGGACCGCGGAATGGAGCTTGCCACGTTCCGCCAGCGGATCGTGTCCGGCCCGCACAGCGCCGAAGCCGCCTTGCAGGCCGGCCTGGTGGACCAGCTTGGTCATCCGGCCGCCGCGCGCGCAGCCGCCCTGGAGCGGGCTGGCACCAACGCGGCGGTGCAGGACATCGAGACCTATGCCCGCAATCTGGCGGCCACGCCTGCCGCCACACGCGGCCCGGTGATCGCCATGATCAGCGGGCAGGGTTCCATCATCACAGGATCGGGCCAGACCGGATTTGGCGGCGGCAATGCCATTGGCGGCGACGCCATGGCCGATGCGATCGACGCGGCGGCAGCAGCAGACGATGTGCGCGCCATTATCGTGCGCGTCGATAGTGGCGGCGGCTCGGCCATCGCCTCAGACCAGATCTGGGACGCGGTTGTCCGGGCCCGCGAGGCGGGTAAGCCTGTCATCGTATCCATGGCCTCCCTCGCGGCATCGGGCGGCTATTATCTGGCAGCGCCGGCGGACCTGATTATCGCCAATGCGACCACGCTCACCGGCTCGATCGGAGTTGTCTTCGGAAAGATTGTCATTGATGGCGCTCTGGACCGCATCGGAGTCAATATCGAGCCTGTTTCGGTTGGCGGCGAGTTTGCCACGGCTTACTCGTCCCAGACTCCGTTCTCCGAAACCCAGCGTGCGGCCATCGAAGCCATGGCTTCGGAAATCTATGACGATTTCACTGGCCGCGTAGCCGAAGGACGAGACCTGCCGATTACGCGCGTGCGCGAAATCGCCCGCGGGCGGGTCTGGACCGGCGCGCAGGCGCTGGAACTGGGGCTGGTCGACCGCATTGGCGGCCTGCACGAAGCGCTGGAAGCTGCGCGTGAGCTGGCCGGCATCGACGCCGATGAAACGGTGCGCGTGCGCAGCTATCCGCGCCAGCCAACCCCGATGGAGGCCCTGCAACAGATCTTCGGCCTGAGTGCGGAAGGTGCGCAGTCAGCATCGCGCCTGCAAGCACTCCTGGAGCTGCCGGAGGTGCGCGCAGCGCTGGAAGCGCGCGAGCGGGCGGGCGTACGCGGCGTGCAGATGCGTACCGACGAGACCGTGCCCCGCTAGCAGCCAGCTACTCGAGACTGAAAATAATGAGCCCGCCGGAACATTTCCGGCGGGCTTTTTTTGGTGCGCTGCGCTTCAGCTAGTTGGCCAGCGACAGGGCACCGAATATGACCGCCATGAGCAGCCCCGTCATAAGGAAGAAGAAATACAGCGTGTCCAGCACGATGGTTCGCACTACCGAGCTGAACCGGCCGCGTCCGTAGACCACCCGGTTGATCCGGTAGAGATAGGCGTTGGCGTAGATCAGGAGGCCCAGCGTCGCCCAGCCCCAGCCGATCACCATGGATGCCAGCACGGTCACAGTCATGGCCAGGAACAGCGCCGCATGGAAATGCAGCGATACGATCAGGTGATCGAAATAGAAAAAGCGCCGCCGCCACAGATACACCAGGGCCAGCAGGCCTGCGTAGACTGGCAGCAGGACGAACATGATACGCGGCACCCACCGGCGGGTCTCGGCCCACAGGCGGGACGCATTGTCACGAACAAATCCAAGCCCTGCAGCGTCGAGATCGCCTGTCAGGTCCGTTGCCGCACGTCCGCTCCCGGTGCTCTCCGGCGCGTCCTGCGGCGTCGCTTGCGGCGCGCCTCCGCGCAATATGCTCTCTGCCAGTCCGAGCCCTTCAACGGCCTCCCGGTATTCCTCTTCGCTCATCTCGCCGCTATCGCGCGCCTGCTCCAGCTGCTCACGAGCGGTATCGATGCCGCCCAGGGACGGATCGAAACCGATCCCCTGCCCCAGCGTCAGCGGCAGCAGAACGAAGAATATCAGGGACGCGAAGACATACAGGCGGAAGGGCGGAATGAACCGGGCACGGCGCCCGTCAAGATAGTCCCGCGATACACGGCCCGGAAACACCATCAGCGCCGGCAGGGTTTGTGCCACCCGCCCGTCCATGACGAACAGGGTCTCGACGCTTTCCTTTACCAGCGTCCAGAAGGGACGCCGCAGGCTGCGCGCGCTTTGACCGCATTGATGGCAAAACTCGCCAACCAGATCTGCGCCACAATTACGGCAGATCCCGTCACTGCCCCCATCACCGCGGTCGGTGCCGAGCCCGCCCAGAGCATCTGCCTGGACGTGCTCGACAACCGTATCTGCGGCTTCCCCCAGCGTATCGTTCAATACCCTCAGCCTTCAGCTGAACCGTCCTCAAGATCGGAGAAGCACATCCAGCGTGTACGGTGAATGTGGACGATATTGTCTTCCCAGCCCGTCACCCGGGGATTCACCAGCGACTTGTTCACATAGTAGACAATCGGGATGTAGGGCATGTCATCGAGCATGATCTGCTCGGCTTCCACCAGCAGACGGCCGCGTTGGTCGGCGTCGACCGTGCGATTGGCCCGCGCCACCAGCGTGTCGTACTCCTCGTTGGACCAGCGGGTATAGTTCATCGGCACGGATTCAGTCTCGGCCAGGAACAGGAAATTGTAGGCGTCGTTATAGTCGCCGATCCAGCCACCATCGCCCAGCTCGTAGTCGCCAGAGCGCATGTTCGAGTAGTGAATCTGCGTTTCGACGACCTGGATATCGACCTGCACCCAGTCTGCAATCAGCTGCCAGTCCTGCTGCACCACCGGCGCAATACGCGGGTTATCGCCCGTCGCGCGGAAGGTGTAGGTGAAGCGAAGCGGGTTGTTGGGCCCGTAGCCGGCTTCTTCCAGAAGCTCGCGCGCCAGGCGGCGGCGCTCTTCTACCGGCGCATCAAACCAGCCGATGCGCGCCGTGCCCGGATAATTGTCAACACCGGGCGGAATGAAGGAGTGCGCCGGGATCTGGCCGGCCCGCAGAATGTTCTCGGCGATGAACTCACGGTCAATCGCCATGCCGAGCGCATTGCGCACGCGGGCGTCGGTGAACTTATCCAACGTCGTGTTGAAGGAGAAATACACAATGCCGAGATAGGGGTGTACGCGCACATAGTCCGGCACCTGCTGGCGCAGGAAGGGCAGGCTCTGGCCGGCAAAGTCGGTGATCAGGTCCAGCTCGCCATTGCGCACCCGGCGCTCGGCGGCCGCATTGTCGACAGTGGGGTAGTAGAACACCTCGTCGATGCAGACATTGTCATTGTCCCAGAACAGCTCGTTTCGGGTCACATGAACGTAATTGCTGGCCCGCCACGCGACCAGCCTGTAGGGGCCATTGGTCTGGATGTTCTGCGGCTGCACCCACGCATCACCGAACCGCTCGACGACGTGACGGGGGACGGGGAAGGTTGTGTAGTGCGTCAACAGGCCCGGCAGGTATGGCGCCGGAAACTCCAGCTCGATCACCAGCGTACGGTCATCAATCGCGCGCACACCCAGGTCTTCAGGGGTCATCTCGCCCGTATTGACGGCGCGCGCATTACGGATGGGGTAAAGAACGGAGGCATAGTTTGCCAGCGTCTCAGGCGTCAGGATCCGGCGCAGCGCGTACTCGAAATCATAGGCCGTAACCGGCTCGCCATCGCTCCACTGCGCTTCACGCAAGCTGAAGGTCCAGCTTAAGCCGTCCTCGGCCATTTCCCAGCTTTCGGCCATGCCCGGAATGGTTTCGCCAGCGGCATCCTCGGTGAACAACCCGATGAACATGTCACCGATAATGTTGTTTTCCCACGTTCCCGACGCCTTGTGAGGATCGAGCGTCAGGGGCTCTGCCATATTGCCCCGGTGGAGAACCACCGAATCTCCATCGACATTGCTGCGGCCGCACGCGTTAAGCGCCAGCGCGGCAATACCGGCCAGCGCAAGGCTGCCCGCCTGTCTCATTATCCCCATGGATTTTCTCCTTGTTATTGACGGCGCAGCGCGTTTCCCCTCGCGGCCACACCAAAGCATCCGGTTTGTGATTTGAACCAGACCATATCCGTTATCGTCTGGCGAGACTATGACATCTCTCTTTCGCTTTTCATCTGCCTGCTGCAGATGTTTGCATCAGCAGGGCCATATTTGACGGCAGATGTTACGCTTGCATTGACACACGCCCGCGCAGCTGGGCTCTATCTGACAAAATCGACTGTCTGGAGGAATCCGCCATGTTTCACACCGGCCGCCGCACCGCGTCTTACCTCGCGTTTGCCGCGAGTGCCCTCGCGCTTGCAGGCACCAGCGCATCGGCGCAGCAGCTGCAGGGCTCACCGCTGATGGACGATCTTCTCGCCTGCCGCGCCCTGGCATCCGATAGCGAGCGCCTCAGCTGCTTGGACCGCGCTGCGTCAGCGCTGGACAGCGCCATTGGCGCAGGCGAGCTGACCGTTGTGGAGCGACAGCGGGCCCAGGCTGCGGAACGGGACAGTTTCGGGTCTGCCGTGGCTGGCACAGGCCGCTTCTTTACATCCTTGTTCAGCCGCGAAGCGGATGCAGCCGGCCCGCAAGTGCAGACATATGAGGACGGGGCTCAGCTGATCCGGGGCGCGGACGGCGACATTGAATCGCTGCGCGGCGTGCCGGTTCGTTCGGTGCGAGCCGATCCGCTCGGCAAGCTTGTCGTCACTCTGGAAAACGGGCAGGTCTGGCGCCAGATCGATCAGCGCAGGATCGACGTGCCGCGTGATATGAACGGTGTAACGGCGGACATCACGCGCGGCGCCATCGGCTCATTCTTCATGCAGTTGAGCACCAGCCACTCCCAGTTCAGGGCGCGGCGCGACTAACGCTCCCTCATCCATGGTGTCGCCCCGGATTCCTGTGAGAGTCGCGCGCGCTAGCGATCCTTCGGATCGATAGCGTCGCCCCCGATTGATGTGAGAGTCGCGCGAGCGCTAGCGATCCTTCGGATCGATAGCGTCGCGCAGGCCATCCCCGATGAAGTTGAAGCAGAACAGCGTCAGCATCATCGTCAGCGCCGGCACGATGAGCGTCCAGGGCGCGACTTCCATATCCCGCGCGCCGTTGGAAATCAGATTGCCCAGCGAAGTGAGCGGCTCCTGCACGCCAAGACCCAGGAAGCTGAGGAAGCTTTCGGCAAGGATCACCGCCGGAATGGTTAGCGTCACATAGACCACCACCGGACCCAGCACGTTCGGCACGATATGCCGGCGGATGATGGCGAACTGGCTGACACCGGCCGCTCTGGCCGCCTCGACAAACTCCATACCCTTCAGGGCAATCGTCTGCCCGCGCACAATACGCGCCATGGTCAGCCATTCCACGGCCCCGATGGCTACGAAGATCAGGATGATATTCCGCCCGAACACCACCATCAGGATGATAACGAAGAAGATGAAGGGCAGCGAGTAGAGCACGTCCACGATGCGCATCATCAGCTGGTCTACGCGCCCGCCGATAAAGCCGGCTGTCGCGCCCCAGAGAACGCCAATGACCAGTGACACGGCGGTTGCCACCACACCGACCATCAGCGACATGCGCAGGCCGACCAGCGTGCGCGCCAGAAGGTCACGCCCCTGCGCGTCGGTACCAAACAGGTGCCAGTTTTCCCAGCCGGGCGGGATCTGCACGCGGTCACGATAGATGAAGCTGGAATCATGCACCCACAGCAACGGTCCGATAAACGCCAGGAAACACAGAACACCCAGGACAACGAGGCTGGCGACAGCTGCGCGGTTACGCAGCAGGCGCGCACGCGCATCATCCCACAGGGACCGGCCGCTTACCGCGGCGCGTTCCATCATTTCGGCCTTTTCGGTCGGAGGAGATGTAAACGCCATCAGTCGTACTTCACTTTCGGATTGAGCGCCGCATAGAGCAGATCCGCGATCAGATTCAGAATGATGATGAGGCTGGCATAGAGTATGACCACGCCCATCACGACCGTGTAGTCACGCTGCAAGGCGGCCTGCACGAACTGGCGCCCGATACCGGGCAGCTGGAAAACCTGCTCGATCACAATGGAGCCCGTCAGCAGCGCCGCAGCGGCAGGGCCCAGATAGCTGACCAGCGGCAGGACGGCACTGCGCAGGGCGTGGCGCACGATGACGCTGGCAGCGGGCAGGCCCTTGGCCTTGGCCGTTCGCACATAGTTCGACCGCAGCACCTCGATCATGGAGGCGCGCATGAGCCGGGAAATGATGGCGATCTGCGGCAGGGCCAGCGTTATCACGGGCAAGATGAGTCGCTCCGCCGTCATGCCATACCTTGGATCAAGCCCGCCCGTTGGCAGCAATCCCCAGTGCAGACCGACGAGCAGGGCCAGGATTGGCCCCATCACAAAGGGCGGAATGACAATGCCGATCGTCGATATGCCCACCACCGTATAGTCGGCTGCAGTGTTCTGCCGGAGCGCGGCAAGGGAGCCCATGATCGTGCCGACAAACACGGCCAGCGAGATCGAGAGCGCACCTATCACAGCCGATACAGGGAACCCCTCGGCTATGATGTCGGCGACCGACTTGTCACGGAATTTCAGCGACGGACCAAGATCGAACCTCGCGATCCCGGCCATGTAGTCCACATACTGCTTCCAGACAGGCTGATCCATGCCATAGGCCGCCATGACATTCTGGCGGATCTCTTCCGGCATCGGGCGTTCAAGGTCGAACGGCCCGCCGGGCGCGGCGCGCATCATGAAGAACGCAACAGTGATGATCACCAGGATCGTCGGGATAGCGACGAGCAGGCGCCGGGCGAGATAACTGAGCATGGAGCCTTGCGCGGTAACTGAACGAAGGCGCGAAGTCTTGGCCGCTTAGACGTGCGCGATCAAGCAAGCCTCGCAGTCATTTCTGCGCTCCGTTACAGAGCGCCCTGTTCCAGCACTATTCGCGCGCTGCCCGCTGGCCCCTGCCCTGCATCGCCTCCCGCAGCGCCGGGAGAGCCGCCAAGTTTTATCGCTGCGGCGACCAGGATTGCCATCAAAACAACACGAAGGCGCGCCGATATTCCCGATAACAGTTTTCCGGTCTTTGCCATTGGGCTGTACCAACCTGTTTCAGCTTTCCGCCACTGTACGCACTGCAGCAAAAATCACGCCGACCCAGCTACTGTGCAAAACACACCATTTGCGTTGCCAAGCCTCACCGAGGCGCTAGAGTGCGCCCGGAACCTGTCTGGGAGCCTAGCCTGATGGCCTCTTCTGCCTGGTGGAATGATTTCCGCTACGCCAAAGGGACGATGCATGTGAAGAAGACCGGCGCGGCGGTGCCTATCGAACCGGCCATCGTGCGGGACTTTCTGAACTGGTGCGTGTTTCACGGCTGGGTGGAATGTGCCCGCCACAGCGTGGTGTCTGACGGGCCACGTATCTGGTTTTCGCCCGACCAGCCCAGGCCCTGGTATCTCATCTGGCCGGTCATGGCGCTTAGCCGCGCGCGCTTTGCCCGCCACCCCTCCGAAGCCGATGTGATTTTCACCTTTGATGACGCCACCTGGGTGCCGGAGCGGCCAGTGCCGCTGCATGTTCCTGTGCTGAACGCCCGCTGCAGCGACATCTCGAAAACGCATGTGGCAGAGGTGTTCGAGCAGGTCTCAGGCCGGGCCTTGCGGTGTGACCCGTTAAATTACGGCGCTCCCTATGTCGAAAAATCCGAGCAGAACGCCGCACATGACGGCCGCATCCTCTACCAGCCGCAAGCGCCGCGCGATGGCTACACATACCAGCGCCTCATCAACAATCTCGACCATGACGGCAATGTGCTCGACCTGAGATGCTCCACCATCGGCGGGGAGATTGTTCAGGTCTATCTCAAGCGCCGTCCGGTCGAGCGCCGCTTTGCCAACAGCAATACGCGCGTAACGCTTGCAGACCCCGCAACGGTCTTTACGGCGGTCGAACGGGCGATGATTGCCCGCTTCTGCTCAGCCATGGAGCTTGACTGGGGCGGCATTGACGTCTTGCGTGATCGCGACACAGGCGAATTGTGGATCGTTGACGTGAACAAGACCGATATGGGGCCGACCATTACGCTCGGCCTGAAGGACAAGATTACTGCCGTACGCAGGCTCGCCACCCGGCTGGACGCCTATCTGGAGGCGCGCCTGCATCAAAAACAGTCCGCGATTGCCGCGTGACCCGGCAGGCCCCCACACCCCCGCCGCCGGTCCCCTTTGTACGGGAAATGGCGTTCCAGCCCGGACAGGCCGATCAGGTTTCCCCGGCCATCAGACGCGTGGTGGCAGGCAATTCGGGTGCCTTTACCTATACCGGCACCGGCACCTATCTGGTCGGGCGCGGCAAGGTTGCCGTGATCGACCCCGGCCCCGCAGAAGAGGCGCATTTTGCCGCGCTGAACCGGGCGCTGGACGGCGAAACGGTCAGCCACGTCATCGTCACCCATCACCATCTCGACCACTCTGCCCTCGCCCGGCGCTTTGCCGATCATCATGGCGCGAAAATCTACGGACGGCCCGCATCTGGCGGACGGCCCATGGATCCCGATGCGCCAGTAATGGAAGAAGGCGCTGATTTCAGCTTCACACCGGACCACACGCTGGAAGATGGCGATGCCATTGCCGGACCGGGCTGGACGCTGGACGTGCTGCACACGCCGGGCCATACGGCCAACCATATCTGCCTTGGCCTGATGGAAGAGAACGCCCTTCTGTGCGGCGATCACATCATGGGCTGGGCGACCTCGGTCGTGCTGCCGCCTGATGGCGATATGGGCGATTATCTCCAGCAGCTGGAGCGCGTGCGCCAGCGCGGCTTTGCGACGCTCTGGCCCAGCCACGGCCCGCCCGTGACAGACCCAGAACCCTTCATCACCGCCTACATCGCCCACCGGCATTACCGCGAGGCGCAGATTCTGTACGCGCTTGAAGCCGGACCATCACGGATTACAGATCTGCTGCCCGTCATGTATGCCGGGCTGGACGAGCGGCTCTACCCGGCCGCAGCCATGTCGGTCTGGTCCCACATGGTGGATCTGCACCGGCGCGGGCGCGTGACAGCGGGCGGCGAACCGGCGCTGGACAGCACTTACGCGCTTATCCGCTAGTCCTCGCCCAGCCGGTCACGCAGACGGTCCGAGAAAGTGCGCAGGCGCGCCGCATTGGCACCGAGATCAGATACGCCTACGCGCGATACGGACCGCGCATCCACCACGGCCCCGCCATCGGCAAGCGCCGTGACGCGCACCACAATATCGTCGCGGAAACCGTACCAGAAGGTCGTCGCGGTCGCCTCGAACATGAGCTCACGCTCGGACTCGGTGGAGACCGTCCAGCCCAGCTCGCGTGCCACCCGCAAGGCCGCCTGATAGGCAGCCAGCGGCTCGGCGGACACGATAACCGGCTGGATGTCGGGATAGGCCTCCGCCTGCACCTCCGGCAGCGGGCGGCCCGAACGCGGATCGGTCTTGGCAGCGTAATCGACGCTATTGGCGTCCGCCCCGCGCCGGATAACCAGCGAAGCGGTAAACTGGGGCGGGTTCGTCGTATCAGTGGAAATGTCGTGGATGGGCGGAATCTCGGCAGCGCGTGCGGCCACAGATGCAGCGTACCAAAGGCCGGCCGCACCGACGGCGATCGCCGCTAGTGCCGCAACCCACGAGCCGGCTCCTGCCCTGCGATCCTTGACGAAAATCGCCGTGGCAATCAGCAAGACCAGCGCCAGCGCGCCCAGCCCCAGGGCGGCAAAAAGCAGGTTTGGCCCGATCTCGCGCGTCATTATGCCAAGGCCGAAGCGCCAGTCCCACAGGCCAAAACGCGAGCCCAGCCCTGCGGCTGCGAACCAGAATGGCACGATGATCGCAGCCAGCCCTGCCAGCCAGATAACGATTACCCTGATGGTCAGCAAAATGCCCATAACGCTTCCCCGCCCCGCTTTTACATGCTGGCTAAGGATAGAGCCTTGTCTGCGTGAAGGGCGAGTCCAAATCGGCCCGCTCGAAAACCAGACGGTCATGCAGGCGGAAGGGCCGGTCGCGCCAGAACTCGATACGCAAGGGGCGCACGCGGTATCCGCTCCAGAAATCCGGGCGCGGTATCTCGCCGAGGCCAAACTTCGCGGCGAACTTCGCCACGCTCTTTTCCAGCGCATGGCGGCTTTCCAGCGGGCGCGACTGGGATGATGCCCAGGCGCCGATCCGGCTGTCGCGCGCCCGGCTGGCGAAGTATGCGTCGGCTTCGGCATCGCTGACCGGCTCCACCAGCCCCCTCACCCGCACCTGACGGCGCAGCGACTTCCAGTGAAAGCACAGCGCCGCCTTCGATACGGCCGCCAGTTGATTGCCTTTGGCGCTTTCCAGATTGGTGTAGAAGACAAAGCCGCGCGGATCGGCGTCCTTCAGGAGCACCATGCGCACATCGGGCAATCCGTCTTCATCGACTGTCGCCAGCGCCATGGCATTGGGGTCATTGGGCTCTTTCCCCCGCGCCAGGGTCAGCCAGTCGGCAAAGAGCAGGAAGGGGTCATTGCCTTCGGTCAGCGGCACATCGCCCGCCCCGCCCTCGCGCTGATAGTCCGCCTCGCTGGGGCTGGGCGGGATGATGTCGCGTGAGGCCATGAGGAAGGCTCCTTAGGAAAAAATCAGGCATGGACGCAGAAATGACACCCCGCGCCATATCGTCAACCTTTCGCCAACCGGCCTGCGGTTAGTTTGCACCGATGAGCAATGCGAGCGAAGCCATTTGTGCCGCGTACCGCGTGTTGGGCCTGGAGCCCGACAGCGACTACGCGTCGGTGAAATCTGCCTTCCGTAACAAGGTGAAAGCGGTCCACCCCGATCATGTGGAACCAACCGCCGATACGCTGTCGCGCCTGCAGATTCTGCTCAAGGCCCACGAAATCCTGAAAGTCTGCGCGCCGCGCCAGATGGACCTCGTTTTAACGCCGGACGAGGCGCGCGTAGGCGGGCTGCGCACGGTAGATCTTGATGGCCGCAGCGCCATGATGCGGGTGCCGCCGGTGACGAAGACTGGAGCGATTGTCGTCCCGATTGGCGAGCCGGTCTGGCGGGTGCGCATTCTGGTGCGCGATCCGATGGCCGACTGCGCCGCCGATGAAGGCCCCGCAGAGCGCGCCGCGCGCGAAGAGAAGGCCCGCAAGCTGGCCGAAGCCGATGCCCGCCGGCAGGCGGAGGAGAATGCCGGTCTTCTGTCGGCCTTCTATGAGCGCTTTGTCAAAGCCTCTCCGGCGGCCCGCTTTGCCCGCTGGGTGCGCAAGAACGCGGCGTAAAGCTTGTTGCGTGATCGAGGAAGTCGGCCTACATTATCTGTATGACCACTTTATCGCAGCGCCCGACGGCACTTACCCAAGCTGATGTTGATGCTTTCAAGAAGGCGTCCGAACAGGTCGTTAAAGAGCATGCTAGATCGCCCGAAGCGGCCAGAGCTTACCTCGTGCGACTCGGAGTGATTACCGAAAATGGCAATCTCCGGCAGGTGTACCGGCGCTAATTACACCCTGTGTTCGATCTGTCTTACGGTCTAGTTCTCGGATATCACGGCTGTGACGATAGCACAGCTGAAAACTTACTCAGCGGCAACCCTTTCAAAGCCAGTGAGAACGCATACGACTGGCTGGGAAAGGGTATTTATTTCTGGCAGCACAACCCTAAGCGAGGCCTTAGCTTCGCAAAAGAACTAGCTGCACATCCCAAGCGGGGCAGAGGCATCACAACACCGACCGTCATTGGCGCCGCGATACAGCTTGGACATTGCCTCGACCTTATGACGGAGCAGGGGCTTGAGCTGGTTGCTGAGAGCTACCGCACCCTCGATGCAGTCTACAAGGCCAGTCCAAGCTTACCACGCCCGACCAACTCTGCAGATCTCCTCCGGCGAAACCTCGATTGTTCCGTAGTAAACAATTTGCACCAAACCCGGGTAGACAACAAAATGCCCGCCTTCGACACGGTTCGGGGCGTCTTTGAAGAGGGCGGTAAGCTCTATCCCGGCGCTGGCTTCTGCGAGAAAACGCACATACAAATCGCTGTTCGCAATCCGGCGTGTATTCTCGGTGTTTTCCGGGTTCCTAAAGAGCATCTGAAATAGCCTATGTCTCACAACAGTTTCGGTCATCTGTTCCGCTTCACCACATGGGGCGAAAGCCATGGGCCTGCCCTTGGCTGCGTGGTCGATGGCTGCCCGCCGGGCATCGCGCTCACGGAAGCCGACATCCAGCCCTTCCTCGACCGGCGCAAACCCGGCCAGTCACGCCACGTCACCCAGCGCCGCGAGGATGACGCCGTGCGCATTCTCTCCGGCGTGTTCGGGGACGAGCGCACGGGCGGTCAGGTGACAACCGGCGCACCAATCAGCCTGATGATCGAGAACACCGACCAGCGCTCAAAGGATTATGGCGACATCCGCGATAGCTGGCGGCCCGGCCATGCCGACTACACCTATGACGCCAAGTATGGCGTGCGCGATTATCGCGGCGGCGGGCGCTCCAGCGCGCGGGAAACCGCTGCGCGCGTTGCCGCCGGAGCGATTGCCCGCAAGGTTCTGGGAGACACAATCACCATTCGCGCCGCCCTCATCCAGATCGGTCCGCGCGCGATTGACCGCGCCCGCTGGGACTGGGACGAGGTCAGCCGCAACGATTTCTTCTGCCCGGATGCGCAGACCGCCAAGCTGTGGGAGGCGGACATGGATGCCATCCGCAAGGACGGCTCGTCTGTCGGCGCGCTGGTTGAGGTGGTGGCCACCGGCGTGCCCGCAGGCTGGGGCGCGCCCGTCTATGGCAAGCTTGATGCCGATCTTGCCAGTGCGATGATGAGCATCAATGCGGCCAAATCGGTCGAGATCGGCGCAGGCCTCGAAGCCGCTTCGCTTCGCGGTGAGGACGCCGCTGACGAGATGTATCTCGATGAGAACGGCCGTCCCGCATTCCGCTCCAACCACAATGGAGGTGTGCTGGGCGGCATCTCGACAGGGCAGGATGTGGTTGTCCGCATGGCGATCAAGCCCACCTCCTCCATCCGCATTCCCCGCCAGAGCCTGAACCGCGATCTTCAGAGCGTGGACGTGATCACCAAGGGCCGCCATGATCCATGCGTCGGCATCCGCGCCGTGCCGGTCGCCGAAGCGATGGTGGCGCTGGTGCTCGCCGACCACATGCTGCGCCACCGCGCGCAGACCGGCCGATGACTCTGCACTCCGGGCCGAAGCTGGCCGTCGGCGGCGTGGTCTGGCGCGGCGGCGAGGTGCTGCTGATCCGCCGCGGCAAGGAGCCCTGGATGGGCCAGTGGTCCATTCCCGGCGGCAAGGTGGATTTCGGTGAGACGCTGGAAACCGCACTGGCGCGTGAAATCCGCGAGGAGACCGGCGTCGAGGCTGCGCTGAAAGGCTTTGTCGGCGCGTTTGAATCCATCACCGCCCACGGCCATTACGTAATGATCGACTATGCCTGTGAATGGCTGTCGGGCGAGCCGGTGGCCGCCGATGATGCGCTGGACGCCGCCTTCTTCCCCTTTGCCGAGGCGATGGAGAAGGTGGGCTGGGACGAGACGCGCAATGTCATCTCGCTCTCGAAATCTTTTCTCGCGCCTTGAACATGCCGCTTTTTCAGACGAGTAGACGCCCCATGATCGCGCGCATCGCCCTCCTCGCCCTTCTTCTGCCTGCGCTGACGGCCTTTGCCCCCAAGCCGGGCATGCTCGCCAGGCAGGCGCCCGCTCATGGCAGCGCCCAGTCCGACGCCACCTACCCGCTCGAACAGCTCGCCGGCGTGCTGGGAGAGTTGCACGCCCTCGCCTTCCTGTGTCAGGGGTCGGGCGCGCAAGCCTGGCGCCGCCGGATGGAAGAAATGCTCAATCTGGAAGCGCCCGATAATGCGCGCCGCCAGCGCATGATTGCCCGCTTCAATGAAGGCTTCCGCCAGCACCAGCAGCGCCGCACGCGCTGCGGCGCGGAAAGCGAGATGGAGGCCCAGCGCCTCGCGCTTCAGGGCCAGGCGCTGTCGGAGACACTGCGGCGCAATTACGCGGATTGATCTTGCAAATTTGTACAGAATTCTGTACATGTTCCACATGGATACGATCCTCACCTTCAGCCAAGCGCGCGCCAGCCTGAAAGCGCTGATGGAGCGCGTCACCGGCAACAAGGCACCGGCCATCATCACCCGTCAGGGCGGTGAGCCGGTGGTGATGGTGCCGCTGTCTGAATGGGAAGCCATTCAGGAGACGAACTATCTGCTCAAAAGCCCGGCCAATGCCGCGCGCCTTGCCGCCTCCATCGCCGCTGCGGACAAGGGCGAAGCCGTGCGCCACAGCGCCGATGAGCTTGCCGCGCTGCTGGACCGGTGAATGTCGAGCTGACGCCTCAGGCCCTTGAGGATATTGGCTGGCTGACCGCCCAGCAGCCCAAACTCCTGAAACGCTGCCTGAAACTCATCGAGGACATACGCCGTGCGCCGTTTGACGGCCTTGGCAAGCCTGAACCGCTAAAGGGCTCGCTGTCGGGCTGGTGGTCGCGCCGCATCGATGGCGAACACCGCCTCGTCTACCGCGTCACCGGAACGGGCGACGATGCCCGCATCCAGATCGTGCAGTGCCGGTATCATTATTGAGGGTTTGAGATGATTTGGGATAGCTATGAGTGGAAGAAATATTTGAGGCGCTTACTCTGGGATTTAAAGCGCAAAATCCAAGAAGAAGGTGATGAAGTTCCTTTTATAGTAGAGCGAAATATTTTCATTATCGCGTTCACTATCAGAAAGCTTTTTGATAGCCACAAAATAACCGACAAACTTGCGTCTCTTGAATTTTCATTCCGAATGCATCGAAAAATTGGAGAAAGGCACCACGACCGTTCACTCCACACGGCAGACCCTGAATACTGGGATTTATGCTCCCACACTGTAGCTAAAATGAAGATACGGGATGTCTGCAATGAAATTATTCACAGCGACATACTGAATTGGATCGGCGACGAACAGCAAATAACAGCCTTCTTTGTGGCTTCCGAACTGAGGGCCTCGAAGCGCCTAGTTCAGATTGATTTTGAAACGTTTACCCACATCACAGATCTAGTAATCTCTGATAGCGTGGACTCCATCTCAATTTCATTCGATGAAACTGGAAAGATCGAAAAGCGCCAGCTTAATTAGGACTCACAACGGAATATTGTCGTGTTTCTTCCACGGGTTGGTGAGTTTCTTGTCGCGAAGCGTGCGCAGTGCCTTGATGAGGCGCACGCGTGTGTTGCGCGGCTGGATCACGTCATCGAGATAGCCGCGTGAGGCCGCCACGAACGGGTTGGCAAAGCGCGTCTCGTAATCCTTCACGTGCTCGGCCATTTTTTCAGGATCATCCATATCCCTGCGGAAGATGATCTCGGCCGCGCCCTTCGGCCCCATCACGGCGATTTCCGCCGTCGGCCAGGCATAGTTCACATCGCCGCGAAGGTGTTTCGACGCCATCACGTCATACGCCCCGCCATAGGCCTTGCGGGTGATGACAGTGAGCTTCGGGACCGTCGCCTCGGCATAGGCAAAGAGCAGTTTCGCGCCGTGCTTGATGAGGCCGCCATATTCCTGGCGCGTGCCGGGCAGGAAGCCTGGCACATCGACAAAGGTGATGATCGGGATTTCAAACGCATCACAGAAACGCACAAAGCGCGCGGCCTTCTTGGACGCATCGATATCGAGCACGCCAGCGAGCGAAAGCGGCTGGTTGGCGACAAAGCCCACCGTCTGGCCTTCGAGGCGGCCAAAGCCGACCACGATATTCTTGGCATAGTCCGGCGCGATCTCGAAGAAATCGCCCTCGTCGGCGGTTTTCTGGATCAGCTCGCGAATATCGTAGGGCTTGTTCGGGTTGGGCGGGACCAGCGTATCAAGGCTCGGCTCCACGCGGGCCGGATCGTCATAGACCTCGCGCACCGGCGGCTTGTTGCGGTTATTCAGGGGCAGGAAATCGATCAGGCGGCGCATCTGGATGAGCGCTTCAAGATCGTTGGAGAAGGCCCCGTCCGCCACGCCGGACTTCTTGGCGTGGACGCTCGCCCCGCCCAGCTCCTCATGGGTGACGATCTCGTTGGTGACGGTTTTGACCACGTCCGGCCCCGTCACATACATGTAGCTGGTATCCTTCACCATGAAGATGAAGTCGGTCATGGCGGGCGAATAGACATCGCCGCCCGCGCACGGGCCCATGATCACGCTGATCTGCGGGATCACGCCGCTGGCCAGCACATTGTTCTGGAAAATCTCGGCATAACCGCCCAGCGCATCGACGCCCTCCTGGATGCGTGCGCCGCCCGCATCGAAAAGCCCGATGATGGGCGCGCCGTTCTTCAGCGCGGTTTCCTGCAGGCGGGTGATCTTGCGCGCATGCGCCAGCGAGAGCGAACCGCCAAACACGGTGAAATCCTTGGCAAACACATAGACGAGACGGCCGTTTACCGTGCCGGAGCCCGTCACCACGCCATCGCCGGGGATTTTCGATTCGTCCATGCCAAAGTCGGCGCACTGATGCTCGACAAACATGCCGGTCTCTTCAAACGAGCCGGGATCCAGCAGCACATCAAGGCGCTCACGCGCGGTCAGCTTGCCCTTGGCGTGCTGGGCCGCGATACGCTTTTCACCACCGCCAAGGCGCGCCGCTGCGCGCTTGTCATCAAGCTGTTCGAGAATGGGTTTCATCGGTTTGGCCGTCCGCCCTGAACTGGAGTTGTGTTGGTCGCCGTGCTGGTTAGCACGCAGAGCCCAAAGGGCAAATCCCGGCCAGCTCCGGCGCAGGCGCAAACGCCCCGCGACAAGCAGGCCAAACCCTTGCTAGAACGCTGTTCATGACCAGTAACGATACCAAACGGCCCGCAGACACGTTCGAGGAGATGGACGAGACCGCCACCTCCGGCGCGATCACGGCGACCGATCCCGGCGCGGCGCATGGCAAGTTCCGGCCCGGCATCGTCTCGCGCGTCGGCATGGCTATCGGGCGGGCTTTGCCACCCGGCCGTCCGGGCCTGAAGCTGGCAGGTCTTGCCCAGCCGCTTGCCATGAGCGCGCTGAAAGACGGCGTGGCCGATATCAAGGTGCTGGGCCTGAAGCTGCGTCTGCACCCTAACGACAATCTGTCCGAAAAGCGCGCCTTCCTGACCCCGCAATGCTTTGACGCGGTAGAGCTGGACGCGCTGCGCGGCGCGATGGGGCCGGGCAAGATTTTTATCGATATCGGGGCCAATGCGGGTCTCTACAGCCTTGTCGCCGCCAAGGCGGGCGGGCCGGCCGCACGCGTGATCGCGGTCGAACCACAAGACGAGATGCGCCGCCGCCTGGCCTATAATGCGCGTGCCAACAGTCTGGACAATTTAGAGATTTCCGGCGTGGCGGTGGCCGATTATGAGGGCGAGAGCGTGATGCGCCTGATCGGTCATAATCGCGGCGGCACGCAGCTGGCCGTCACCGATGATGGCGCCAGCGGACGCACAACGGCGGTGCGCGTGGCAAAGCTTTCCACCCTGCTGGAGGAAATGCGTGTCAGCCGGCTGGACGTGATGAGGATTGATGTCGAGGGCGCAGAGCTGGCCATTCTGGCCCCCTTCTTCGCCAGCGTGCCGCGTGAGACATGGCCTGAAATGATCATCATGGAGCGTCCGGCCGTCAGCAAGGCCGGGGCCGCGCGCGATGCGCTGTCACTCGCCTGCTCACGCGGCTACCGGGTAGAGACCGAGACCCACACCAACGCCATTTTGAAACTCGCCCGCACCGAGGGCTGACGGGAAGGCGCGGGGGCAATCAAGGCATGGTCTTCAGCACGCCAATATTCCTGTTCGTCTTCCTGCCCCTGACGGTTCTGGCGTTCTACGCGGTGAACCGGCGGCTGGGCCATGAGGCCGGGCTGATCTTCCTGCTCCTTGCCTCGCTTGTCTTCTATGGCTGGTGGGATGTGCGCTTCATGCCGCTCATCCTCGGCTCGATCGTGGTCAATTACGCCCTCGCGCGCGTCATCAGGCCCGGCAATGGCGGCTGGCTGCTGGCCTTTGGCGTCGCGCTCAATCTCGGCGCGCTGGCGGTTTTCAAATACGCCGATTTCTTCGTACGCAATGTGAACGCGCTGACCGGGCTGGAACTCTCCGAACCCGGCCTGCCCTTGCCGCTGGCCATATCCTTCTTCACCTTCCAGCAGATCGCGTTCCTGGTCGATTGCTCACGCCGGATCACCGCGCCCGACGGCAAACCCCACCGCTACAGCCTGTTCGTTGCCTTCTTCCCGCAGCTGATCGCCGGTCCGATCGTCCATCACCGCCTGATGTCGCCGCAGCTGGGCGAGAAAAGCCGCCAGAGCGATATTAGCGCCAATCTGGGTATCGGGCTGTCCATCTTCGCGGTCGGCCTGGCCAAGAAGGTGCTGCTGGCCGACAATCTCGCCCCTTACGCCAATGCCGCCTTTGACACCGCTGCCGCCGGGGAGCCGGTCGGGCTGTGGCTCGCCTGGACCGGCGCGCTGGCCTACACGCTGCAGATATATTTCGACTTTTCGGGCTATTCCGACATGGCGATGGGCATTGCGCGCATGTTCGGCTTTCAGCTGCCGGTCAATTTCAATGCGCCCTACAAGGCCCGCAACATCACCGATTTCTGGCGGCGCTGGCACATCACCCTGTCGCAGTTCTTGCGTGACTATCTCTATGTGTCGCTCGGCGGCAACCGCAAGGGCTATGCCCGCATGCTGGCCAATCTGATGATCGTCATGCTGCTGGGGGGCTTGTGGCATGGCGCGGCGTGGACCTTCGTGGTCTGGGGCGGGCTGCACGGCGCAGCCCTGATCTGGTGCCGCCTGCTGGACCGCTGGTTGCCGAACGGCCTCTTCGGACGCTTCTGGATAGCGTCCAGCGCCTGCACCTTCCTGTTTGTCATCATCACCTGGGTATTCTTCCGCGCCACCAGCTTTGATGCGGCGGCCATCATGCTGCAGGGCATGGCCGGACTGAACGGGCTGGGCGTCAATCCCGGCGACGGACCGTTTATCGCGGCCATTATCGGCCTCATCCTCATCTGGTCGCTGCCGGAAACGGCGCAGATCTTCTACCGCCAGATCGAGGATGGCGTGCTGAAAACCGCCAATGTCGCACCACCGCGCAAGGAGCGCTGGAAGCCGAATGCGCGCTGGGGCATTGGCCTCGCCGTCCTGCTGTTTGCGTGCATGATCGCCAGCTGGTCCTATTCCGAATTCATCTATTACAACTTCTGATCAGATGCAGCTTTATACCCGCCTCTTCCTCATCATTCTCGGCAGCGCACTCGCCCTCTTTGTGGCGTTCAACGCGCTGGTCGATCCGTATGATACGGGAACGGGCCCGCGTATTGCGGGACTGACGGCGGAAAAGACCCGCGTCCACGAGGACGGGCGGCGCGTACAGGTCGGCCACCAGATAGGCCAGGTGAGCGCCGGCACGCTCATCACCGGGTCTTCGCGCACGGTGGATGGCTTTCCGATGGAGGTCGAAGACTGGCCGGGGGGCCTGTGGAACGCGGGCATCAGGGGATCGAACGCGTTCGAGCTGGCGCATCTGGCCGCCATTGCGGGCCGGGAAGCGGACCTGCGCTGCTTCATCGTGGGCCTCGACATGGCCGAGTTTGCCAGCGGTGAAAAATACAAGCCTGCCTTCCCGATCAGCCGGCTGGCCGACGGCCGGCGTTTGGTGGCCACGGCCCGCGTGACCCTCTCGCCCAACACGTTTGCCCGCGCCGTTCAGACCGTGCAGGAGAACATCACCGGCACTGCGCCGGAGCCGCCCTTCCGGGCGGTTTACCCCGCAGGCGAGCAGTACCGGCGCTTCATGAACACGCCCCTTCCCACGCTTAGCTATTACCGCGCCATGCGCGTCTCGCCTGAACGGATGGACTTTCTCTTTTCCACGCTGGAAGCGCTGGCACGCGAAGGCGTGCAGGTGATCGGCTATATCCACCCGGTCCATGCCTGGAACGAGGAAGCCATCTTTTCCGCCGGGCGCACGCAAGCCTATTTCGACTTCCGGGCAGAGATGGCGGCACGCTTTGCTGCGCTGGAACAGGCTGGCGAACCTGTGAGCGCCTGTGTTCCCGGTGGCGCGGCCGTGCTGTGGGACTTCTCAGGCTACCAGCCCCCGTCCACCACGCCCCTGCCCGCCCCGGACCAGACCATCAGCCATGATGTCTACCACGAACCGGCGCACTACCTGCCCGCGCTGGGGCTGCAGATGCTGGCCGTCATGCAGGCGGGCGAACCGATTGACGGGTTTGGCATCAATCTCAGCCAGAGCGATCCGCGCAATAGCGAGGCCGCCATTCTTGCGCGGCGCGAGGCGTATCGCAGCACGCCGGATGGCGAGAGGCTGTACGCCATGCTGGCCCCGGCACTGACAGAGACGGGCTCGCGCGGCTGGCAGAGCGTGGGTATCAGCCACGCCGAATGGCGCAGCCTGATCGCGCTGAACGGGGCGATAGCCAGCCGCGAGGAGCGGCTCGCGGCCAGCGCCGACTAGTTGCGCTGACGCAGGAGCTTTTTCAGGAAGTATTGCAGCCCGCCACGGTTTTCCTTGCGGTCGAGCTCGTCCTGACTGGTCAGGAAGGTGACCTGGATCACGTAGCGCTCGCCCTCGAACGGCAGATGGCCGTGCCAGGAATTGTCAGAGCGCAGAAAGGCGAAGACCTGACCGGCGAGCGGTGGCACCTGGGCGGTATAATCGGCAAAATCGTCCGGCCCGTTGAGCACGCGGATACAGCCCGCATCGCTCTCATCCCAGTGCTCATTGAGATAGAGCAGCATGGTGAGGATTTTCGATTTTGAATCGTTGTGGATCGGCCCATCCGACAACTTGGAGATGCGGCGCACCGTGATCATGCGCGGCTTGCCGGACAGATCGATGCCCAGCTTTTGCCCGAGTATCTCTGCAAGACGCGGGCTCATCAGATCATCGGTGACGGCGGCGAACGCGCCCTTGCGCTCCAGCTTGGACAGCGGCAGATAGCCCGGCTCGTTGATACCGGGATAATCGGCGCGGATCTGCGCAGCCTGCTCCGGCGTCACGACATTTTCAGCCATCAGGTAGGTGTAGGGCTGGTGCTGCACCGGACCGGAGGCCAGAGCCTCGAAATTCATCAGCGTGGTGGCGCTCATCCGCTTGTCCTTTGAAACCGTCGCGCTTTCCGTGAGTTCTATCTACTATCGTAGCCTGTCCCGTTCAATCGGCCTGCGCTTACGCGCCGCAACTGGCAAGGAAAGAGACCATCATGTCCGAACCCGATATCATTATAGAAGGCCGCAAGAAGGATCTGGGCGGGTTTCAGGTGGCGCGTGTGCTGCCATTCGCGAAGAAGCGCATGGTCGGCCCATTCGTGTTCTTCGACGAAATGGGCCCGGCAAGATTCGCGCCCGGCAATGGGATCGACGTGCGCCCGCACCCGCATATCGGGCTGGCCACCGTCACCTATCTGTTCGAGGGCGCCATGCACCATGCCGACAGTCTGGGCGTGTCGCAGGAAATCCTGCCCGGCGCCGTCAATCTGATGATTGCCGGCAGCGGCATAACCCACTCGGAACGCACCGACCCGGAAGTGCGCGCGCGCGGCTTCTCCCTGCACGGCATCCAGACCTGGATCGCCCTGCCCGAGGCACGCGAGGAAGACATGGCCAGCTTCGAGCATTACAGCGCCGACACTCTGCCAGTCTTCGTCGAGGGCGGCGCCACGATACGCCTGATCATCGGCAGCGCCTACGGCCACACCGCGCCGACGACCATGCTGTCGCCGACCATCTATTTTCACGCTGAGATGGCGCCAGGGGCATCCCTCAAATTGCCCGAAGACCATGACGAACTGGCAGTCTATCTGGTGTCCGGCGACGCCCGCGTTGATGACACCGCGCTGGAGCCCGGACAGATGGGCACGCTGGAAGGCCGCAGCGCCAAGATAACGAGCCAGAACGGCGCGCGCGTGATGGTTCTGGGCGGCGCCGTGATCGGCAAGCGGTTCATTGAGTGGAATTTCGTTTCGTCCTCCAGGGAGCGCATCGAGAAGGCGAAAGAGGACTGGCGCGCCAGCGCCGCTGGCGGCTGGACCGGCACGCCCTTCACCCTGCCGCCGGGCGAAAACGAATACATTCCCCTGCCCGGCGACGATCTGCCCGAACCCCCTGCACCGTCGAAGGACTGCCCGACGACCTAGCGTTCCGTTTCGAGGGCCTTGAGGCGGGCGGCGAGGTCACTGCGCACGTGCAGGAAGTCGAGTATTTCGACGTCCCGGCCTGTTCGGCGGAACACGATGAAGTGCATGGACGCACGCCGGCAAACAACTTCGCCTTCACCGCGCATCCTCAGGCCGTGCAGACGCCGGTCGAGAGGGGATGGCGCTGGCAGGGACTGGCAGGCGTCCAGCAGTTCAAGCCGATAAGCCTGCACCTGCTCCGGGCCGAAACGGTCAAATGTCCAGTCCGCAATATCGACAAGCGCCGCGACGGCGCGTGACGTAAAGCGAACCGCCATCAGACAGAATGGCGTCGGCGGTGGCGGCGCTCCGCGCTATCGAAAGCCTGATTGATAATGTCTTCGACGCTGCCATCGGCGAACGCGCCAGCATCGGCCTCCGCAAGACTGGCTTCGATGCGTCCGCGAAGGGCCGCCATCATTGCCTCCTCCCGCTCCAGCAGGCGCAGCCCCGCCCGCATGGCTTCGCTCACATTCTGATAGCGGCCTGATTTCACCAGACCGTCCAGCATCTCGGCCTGGGTATCGGTGAGCACCACGTTGCGCGTGACCATTCCTGCCTCCTCGGACTATTGGCATAATATGCCAACAAAGGCTTGAATGCTACTCCGGCAATATCGCCTCCAGCGCCTTGCCGGTCACCAGATAGGTGGCAAAGCTCGCCAGCCAGTGACTGCCCTCATAGTGCTCATCAGAGACCGATGCGACGCCCGCTTCACGGTGCTCGGCAGCCGAAGCGAGCAGGGAGGCTATACGCGTATCGCCCTCCGGCAGGCGAGCGGCGATAGCCTCCAGATTCCAGGCGCGTGACAGGTTGAACCCGTCCAGATGGACAAGCTTTCCGTCGGTGGGGTCGAGCACCACGCCGGGGCGGATCCAGTCCGCGCTGCCATCCTCAGGGATTTGCGGCATGAAGGCGGAAAGCCAGTCAGAAAACTCTGACTGGCTCATCACCCGGCGCATCAGGTCGGCCTGCATCAGGCAGGGTGAGAGGAAGTCCTCGCCTGATGGCTCATAGGCCAGCGGACAGTTCACATCGCCCAGATGGAACTCACGCGTCTTTTCCACCAGCAGCGCTTCCAGCTCGCCATGCCTGGTCTGGCGTGCCCAGTCGAGCGCCAGGGCAAAGCCGAACGCGGTCTGGTTATGCGTGCCAGACCGCACCGGGTAGACCAGATTGGGCAACCATTCGAGATAGCGCCTGACAGCCACCTCCTCCAGCGGCTGCAGGACTTCCGCCCAGCGCTGCGCGTCGGCATCATCAAAGGCGCGCAGCTCCGCCGTCAGTTGAAGCAACCAGGCAAGGCCATAGGGGCGCTCAAACGATGCCCGGCCCTCACCCGCCATGTAAGCAGCCTCCACCGCAGCCGCGTCATCGGTGAAGTTCCGCTCCAGCGCGGCGCGCGCCTCGGCGGCGATCGGCGTATCGGGATAAAGGCGCATCAGGCGCACCAGCAGCCAGTGGCCATGCACGGCGGAGTGCCAGTCAAAGCATCCATAGAAGATCGGGGTGAGCTGGCTGGGCGGCAGCGCATCGGCGTCCGAATGCAGCACATGGGCGATCTTGTTGGGGTATTCGCGGTGTACACAACCCAGCGCCAGCCGGGCAAACCGCTCGACCTGCGAAACATCCAGCATGGCATCGCCCTCCTCTGCTTTCGCGGCTCCCGCCCCGGCCACCATGAAGCCGCCAAGGGCCCAGACCAGCAGCCATTTTCTGAAACCCGTCATCGCCTGCCCTCCCTGTCCGTTCAGCGCCGCAAGCCTAGGCGCCATCGCGCTATGGGGAAAGCGCCACACTTTGTGTACTTGGCGCGCTGGCTGTTTCGGGGCTAGAAGGAGGGCATGCACGACAAGGCCCCGGCAAGCGGGCCAGTCCGAGGGAGAGATCATGTCTGACGTAGCAACGCCGATCCGCGATCTGCGGGATCTGGGTATTACCCGTCCAGGCAAGCTGAACATCAACTGGCTTGAACCGGCCCTTTACGAAGAGGCCATCCGGCGCGGCGAAGGCCGCGTGGCTAAGGGCGGCGCGCTACTGGTCGAAACCGGCCAGCACACCGGGCGCTCCGCGCGCGACAAGTTCACCGTGCGCGACGAAAACACCGATGGAAACATCTGGTGGGACTTCAACGCCTCCATGACACCGGCGCATTTCGACGCGCTCTGGGCCGATATGCGCGCCCATATGGAGGGCCGTGAGCTCTTCGTGCAGGAGCTGTTCGCTGGCGCAGACAAAACCCACCGCCTGAATGTGCGCGTCGTCTCGGAGCTGGCCTGGCATTCGCTGTTCATCCGCCATTTGCTGCGCCGGCCTGAAACCGCAGAGCTGGCGGACTTCGCAGCAGAGTTCACCATCGTGAACCTGCCAAGCTTCCGCGCCGATGAGCACCGTCATGGCACACGCCATGGCTCTGAAACCGTTATCGCGATCAATTTCACCGAAAAACTGGTCCTTATTGGCGGCACCTCCTACGCAGGCGAGACCAAGAAGGCCGTCTTCACAATCCTGAACTACCTCCTGCCCGAAAAGCACATCATGCCGATGCACTGCTCGGTCAATGTGGGCGAGAAGGGCGATAGCGCGGTCTTTTTCGGCCTGTCGGGTACCGGCAAGACCACCCTCTCGGCTGATCCCAAGCGCAAGCTGATCGGCGATGACGAGCACGGCTGGTCGGAGAACGGCCTCTTCAATTTCGAGGGCGGTTGCTATGCCAAGATGATCCGCCTGTCCAAAGAGGCCGAGCCGGACATTTACGCCACCACCGCCATGTGGGGCACCGTCCTTGAAAACGTGGTGATGGACCCGGCGACCCGCGCGCTCGACCTTGATAGCGCCGAACTGGCCGAGAACTCGCGCGGGGCCTACCCGCTGCACTACATTCCCAATGCCTGTGACAAGAACACATGCGGCCACCCGTCCACGCTGGTCATGCTGACCTGTGATGCGTTTGGCGTGATGCCGCCCATCGCACGGCTGACCCCGGCGCAGGCCATGTATCACTTCCTGTCGGGCTATACGGCCAAGGTTGCGGGCACCGAAAAGGGCGTGACCGAACCGTCCGCCACCTTCTCCACCTGCTTTGGCGCGCCCTTCATGCCGCGCCACCCGGCCGAGTACGGCAACCTGCTGCGCGAGCTGATCGCGCGCCACGGCGTGCAGTGCTGGCTGGTCAATACCGGCTGGACGGGCGGCGCCTATGGCGTGGGCCACCGCATGCCGATCCGCGCCACGCGCACGCTGCTCAACGCCGCCATTGACGGCTCGCTGTCAGCGGCCCAGTTCCGTAAGGATCCGGTGTTCGGCTTTGACGTGCCGGTATCGGTACCCGGCATTGACCCGGCCATCCTCGATCCGCGCCAGACCTGGAGCGATGCGTCCGCCTATGACGCGCAGGCGCTGAAACTGGCTGACATGTTCGTGGCGAACTTTGAGAAGTTCGAGACCCATGTCGATCCGGCAGTGAGAGCCTCTGCCCCCAGCCCGGATGCCATCCGGGCGGCAGCGGAGTAGCTGGCAGGGCCAAAATGGAGATTGTCCGGCTTTGGCCCGGTCATGACGCCCGCTTCCGCTGAAGCGGGCGTAGTCTGCCCCGGCTCCTTATTCGTCGACGCGGGCAATAATGCAGCGATCCAGCCGGTGAAGCGATGTCCTCCCCCGTTTACGGGGGAGGTGTCAGCGCAGCTGACGGAGAGGGGAGTTCTTTTGTTTATCCCCCCCTCGGCCCTTCGGGCCACTCCCCCCGTAAACGGGGGGAGACACCATGGGCCATACGCTCGGCCGGGGGATGACAAGGTGCAGATGTGTTACGCGCTCTGGCGTTGACCACCGCCGGGCTTGCGCCGGCGATTGCCTGAACGCTTCTGGCCGCCACCGCCATTGTTCTGCTGGCCACGCTGGCCGCCCTGGCGATTGCCGCCCTGGCCACCACCGTGTCCGCCACCCCGGCGGGGGCCGCGCTGAGGCTGCACGGGACGCGTGGGGCCGGAGATCGGCGGAGCGTCATTAAGCCCCTTGATCCGAAGCCCTGTCAGCTTCTCGACATCCTGCAGCAGGCCACGCTCGTCCGGCGCAACCAGAGCCACGGCCCGGCCTTGCGCGCCGGCACGGGCTGTACGCCCGATCCGGTGAACATAGGATTCCGGCACGTTCGGCAGCTCAAAGTTTACCACCAGTTCCACGCCATCAATATCGAGCCCGCGCGCGGCAATGTCGGTCGCGACCAGCACGCGCATCTCGCCGGACTTGAACGCGGCAAGCGCTTTCTCGCGCTGGTTCTGGCTCTTGTTGCCGTGAATGGCAGCCGCCTTGTGGCCGTACTCGGCCAGGAATTTCGCCACCTTGTCGGCCCCGCGCTTGGTGCGGGTGAAGATAATGGTGCTCTTGTTGGCTTCCGGCGCCATCAGGTCGATCAGCGCCTGACGCTTTTCCGCCGTGCCGACATACATGACAGCTTGTTCGATACGCTCGACCGGCTTGGACTGGTTGGCAACAGCCACCGTCACCGGATCGTGCAGGAAGTCGTCTGCCAGCGCGCGGATGGGCGGCGGCATGGTGGCCGAGAACATCACCGTCTGGCGGGGCTTGCCCACCATGTGCAGGATTTTGCGAAGCGCCGGCATGAAGCCAAGGTCGAGCATCTGGTCAGCCTCGTCGAGCACAACCAGCGAGGTGAGATCGAGGCGCGCCTTGCGGTCGGCCACATGGTCCAGCAGACGGCCGGGCGTGGCCACCAGAATATCGAGGCCGCGCGCGAGGGCACGCACCTGCGGCCCGTGCTTCACGCCGCCAAAGACAACCGCATGGGTGAGGCCCGTATGGCGGCCATAAACGGCAATGGAATCGCCGATCTGCGCCGCCAGTTCACGTGTTGGCGCCAGTATCAGGCAGCGGCAGGACAGGCCCGGGGCCTGCTTCTTTTCGGCCAGCAGACGGGTCAGGATCGGCAGCACGAAGGCCGCCGTCTTGCCGGTGCCCGTCTGGGCGATGCCGACAACGTCCTTGCCCTGCAGAAGCGGCGGGATGGCGCGCACCTGAATGGGTGTCGGCGTCTCATAGCCTTCATCCACAACTGCACGCTCGACCGGGGCCGCAAGGCCCAGCTCAGTAAATTTGGTCATATCAATGCCTTTCATGCGGGCGCGCAAACATGCGTCAGCCCGCGAGGGGAGTTATGTTTTTTGACAACTGCGCAGATCAGCCGCCGGTTAGGAGATGGGCCTGCCACACTGGCAGATCATGCATCTCACGCCCGGACTGAAGGTTTGCGGGACATGTCCGCTACCGGTCCGATCAGGCCGCGCTTGAAGCCCTTGGGAGGGCTTTTCTACGCACGCGGCACTTATGCGCTGGCGCGGTGTATGCGCATGCTTTGCGGCGAATGCAAGGCGTATTGCGGTCAGATCACAAGATCGGGATCGAAAAAGATGGCCATCTGGCTTGCGCCGCCCACCCCGTCGCGCACCCCGGCAATATCACGCACCAGCCAGCGCCTGCTGTGACGCGCCGCCACGCCTTCGGCCCATACCCGGAAGCGCGCCCGGTCCCACTCAAACGTGTGTTCGGGATGCCGGAAACGGTGAGCGGGCACGCCCAGCAACGGATTGTATTCGGCGTTGGGTGTGGTGATGACCACCAATTTCGGCGCGATGACATCAAACACCGCCCTCTCCCAGCGCGACAACTGGTCAGGAGGCAGGTGCTCGATGGTCTCCACCATCACTACCGCGTCGACCCCTGCCAGCTCGGGGCGCGGCTCCAGCATGGAGCCTTCAATCAGCGTCACGCGGCTGCGGATATTTTCATCAAGGACGGCCAGTGCCGCGCGCAATGCCCCAAGCGCGGCGACAGATTGCTCAATGCCCGCCAGACGCACAAAGGCAGGGTCTTTGGCCAGACGCAGCAAAAGCGCGCCATCACCGCATCCCAGATCGGCGACCGAACGGGCAGCCGTCAGGCGCAGCACGTCCATCACCGCCTGAAGACGCTCCTCATGCAGGGCTGTGCTCAAGGTTTTCTCATCAGGGCGACGTCCTTGGCCGGGATTTCACAGTGCCAGCCGAAATGTCCCGCCAGCCAGCGCAGGGTTTCCTCGCGATAGAAAACCACATGGGTGGGGTCCTTGCGGTAGTGCCAGCCACCAAACCGGGCATCATCGGTGTGAAAGCAGGTCATCACGCCCAGCCATCCGCCTGGTCTGAGCAGGCCATCAAGCCGCGCAAACTCGGCCGCCGGATCGTGGAAGTGTTCGGCCACTTCAGAACAGGTCACAAAGTCATAGCGGCGTTCGAGAACCGCGGCGTCCGGCGCATAGAATGGATCGTAGAGCGCCACCGAATGACCTGCCTCCTCCATCATGGCCGCCAGTGCGGGGCCGGGACCGCAACCATAGTCCAGCCCGTGGCTGCCCTCTGGCAGCCTCTCCAACAGCGGATTGGCAAGGCGTGACAGAAATTGCCTGTAGCCCGCGTCCGAAGCGTCGTTCTCATGCAGGTCATAATGGGCGCGCTCGGCGCCGGCATCCAGCCGCGAACCCGGATCGAGATAGCGCGCGCCGCACTCTGAGCAGCGGCTATAGCCCTTCATACCCTCATGGAAAAAGGGCTCAACCTGGCACCCGGAACACACCGGGCAGACACACCGCGCCATGTTGATTTCCTACCTTGCTCCTTGATCCGGCCAAGCCTGTCACGCAAAGTTTGTAGCCGGAGCAATACAGGATTACCCTGCCCTTCAAATCAGGCGTATTTGATCATATCCACGTCTGTCAGATACGTTTATCAAAATAGCAGGCGGGGGCAGCAGAGCTTTGGTAATTCAACCGGACCGCTTCTCACCTGACAGCGGGATGGGCCTTCGGCTCGCAGGAAAGGCGGATATCGGTGATTTCCGGCGGTCTTGATCAGATTTTTGAATGGCCGCGTCCGGTCAAGCGCGCAATCCTGACCGTAGTGGACGCCCTCTTCATCGCGGCGAGCTTCCTTGCCGCCATGACGCTGCGTCTGGATAGCCTGCACTGGATGGACGCGCCCCAGATCTGGATGGCGCTGGCGGTCACACTGCCCGTAACGTTACTGCTTTTCGACAGGTTCGGCATCTACCGGACGGTGGTGCGCTTTATCGGGGTCGATTCGCTGAAGGCTCTTGGTCTCGGCGTCATTCTCTCAGCCTTGTTCGTGTTCACAGCGAGCCATTTCTTCGAGTTGCTCGTGCCGCGCTCGGTCCCCTTCATCTACGCCCTGCTTCTCTTCATAACGGCAGGCGGCACGCGCTTCGCGGTGCGCTCACTCTTCCTTCAGCGCCGGTCATTGCAGAAGTCGCGCGTGATCATCTACGGCGCTGGCATGTGTGGCCGCCAGGTTCTGGTATCGCTGCAGCAGGCATCAGACTATCTGCCAGTTGCCTTTGTCGACGATGCGCCTGAGCTTCATGGGGCCCATATCGGCGGTCTGGAGGTGTTTCCGCCCCAGGCCATACCGCAACTGATGGCGTCCACCGGCGCAAAGATTGTACTTCTGGCCATTCCCAGCGCCACGCTCGCCCAGCGCAAACGCATCATCGCGCAGATGGAAGACCTGCCCGTACGGGTTCAGACCATTCCCGACATGACCGATATTGTCTCTGGGCGGGCCAATGTCAGCGAGATCAGACAAGTGGCCCCCGAGGACATGCTCGGGCGTGACCCGGTGCCCCCCGATCCCGCTCTCATGGGCGCCAATATCACTGGCAAGGTGGTGCTGGTGACTGGAGCGGGCGGTTCAATCGGCTCTGAGCTCTGCCGGCAAATCCTTCGGCAGAAGCCCAGCCAGCTTGCCCTGCTCGAGCAGTCAGAGATCGCGCTTTACATGATCGAGCGCGAACTGGATGCGATGGCCTCCAAGGAAGGGATCGACGTTGTCATCACGCCGCTGCTCGGCTCGGTCCAGCACGAAGGCAGGATAGGCACAGTCCTCTCCCGGCTGGGCGTGAACACGATTTTTCACGCCGCCGCCTACAAGCACGTCAATCTGGTGGAGGAGAACGTCGTCGAGGGCCTGCGCAACAACACGTTCGGCACATTGACCATGGCGCGCGCCGCCATTCAGGCGGGCGTAAACATGTTCGTGCTCGTTTCCACCGACAAGGCGGTACGGCCGACCAATATCATGGGCGCCAGCAAACGGATGGCAGAGCTTGTCTGCCAGTCGCTGGCCTCGGAACAATTGAACACCCGCTTCTGCATGGTCAGGTTCGGCAATGTTCTGGAGTCCTCGGGCTCTGTCGTACCGCTATTCCGCCGTCAGATTGCCGCCGGCGGGCCGGTAACCGTGACCCACCCGGAGGTCACCCGCTACTTCATGACCATCCCCGAGGCTTCCCAGCTGGTCATCCAGGCCAGTGCGCTTGCGCGGGGAGGAGACGTCTTCGTTCTGGATATGGGCGAGCCGGTAAAGGTCTACGACCTCGCCCGGCGCATCATCAGGCTCTCAGGCCTGAAGCCCTATGTCGCCGGCGAACGCGGAGCCGAAGCAGGCGATATCGAGATCGTTTTCGGAAAGCTGGGGCCTGCCGAGAAGCTGCACGAGGAATTGCTTGTATCGGACCATGCGAGGCCAACGCGCCACCCGCGGATCCTGACAGAGCCCGTAACCTCGATGGCCTGGAGCGAGCTTGAACCCGTACTGCACCGCCTGCGCGATGCCTGCGACGCATATGACATCACCAATATACGCAATATTCTGGTGAGCGCGCCGGCCGAGTATACCCCTGCCCCGCGCATCGCCGACCTGATGTGGCGACTGACGGCGCGCAACGCTGCGGCAGAATAACATGCCGGCCTCGCGCGGGTTACGCGGCAAGTGTTGACTATGCTGAGCGGATGGTCTGTACACCCCTGACACTTGCAAGGAAGCACGGGCCAGTCATGCCGGATATCGCCGATAACCTTAAAAAATATGCCGCCCGGTTTGGTGCAGGCGCCGGCGAACGCTCACGTCCCCTGTCACCGCACCTGAAAGCGCTGGAGGCTGAATCCATCCACATCATGCGCGAGGTTGCGGCAGAGTTTGCCAATCCCGTCATGCTCTACTCGATCGGCAAGGATTCAGCGGTCATGCTGCATCTGGCGCTGAAGGCGTTTTACCCCTCCCGTCCGCCATTCCCGCTGCAGCATGTCGATACGGGCTGGAAATTCCGCGACATGATCACCTATCGCGACACGCTGGCGAGCGCGCTGGGGCTGGAACTGCGTGTGGAGATCAATGAGGACGGCGTTAAACGGGGCATCAACCCGTTCGACAGCGGCTCAAACCTGCACACGCAGGTGATGAAGACCGAGGCGCTGAGAAACGCGATGAACCGCCATGGCTATGACGCGGCCTTCGGCGGCGCACGGCGCGATGAAGAGAAATCGCGCGCCAAGGAACGGATCTTCTCCTTCCGTGACGCCCACCATGCCTGGGACCCGCGCAATCAGCGCCCTGAGCTCTGGCGCACCTTCAACACCCGCATCAAGCAGGGCGAATCCATCCGGGTTTTCCCCCTGTCCAACTGGACTGAGCTGGATATCTGGCAGTACATCCTGGAAGACGATATTCCGATTGTCCCGCTCTATCTGGCCGCTGAGCGGCCCGTTGTCGAGCGCGGGGGCACCCTGCTCATGGTCGATGATGACCGTTTCCCGCTGCAGCCAGGCGAAACGCCGCAAATGCGCCGGATCCGGTTCCGCACGCTGGGTTGCTATCCGCTGACCGGGGCCATCGAGTCCGGCGCGGAGACACTGGAAGACATCGTGCTGGAAATGCTGACGGCGCGCACGTCAGAGCGCTCCGGCCGCCTGATCGACCACGACGAATCCGGGTCGATGGAAAAGAAAAAGCGTGAGGGATATTTCTGATATGGCCGAGGGGGACGCACGCAGCGCCGTGCTGAGCCGGCTCACGCGAGCGGGTGACAAGGGGGTTTTGCGCTTCATCACCTGCGGATCGGTGGATGATGGCAAGTCGACGCTGATCGGACGGCTGCTTTACGATTCCAAGCTGTTGTTCGAAGATCAGATCGCCACGCTTGAGCGCGACTCGAAAAAGCACGGCACGACCGGCGAGAACACGATGGATTTCGCGCTTCTGCTCGACGGGCTGGAAGCCGAGCGCGAGCAGGGCATCACCATCGATGTCGCCTATCGCTTCTTCAACACCGAAAAGCGCAAATTCGTCGTCGCCGACACGCCCGGCCACGAACAATATACCCGCAATATGGCCACCGGCGCGTCCACGGCCGATCTGGCCATCATTCTGGTCGATGCGCGCAAGGGCGTGCTCACCCAGACGCGCCGCCACACCTATATCGCCAACATGATGGGCATCCGCCACGCCGTGCTGGCGGTCAACAAGATGGACATGGCCGGGTATTCCCGCTCGCGCTTCCACGAGATCGTGTCGGACTATCTGCGTATCGCTGAAACGCTCGGCTTTGACACCATCACGCCGATACCGATCTCGGCCCTGCATGGCGACAACATCTTCGCGCCTTCAGAGGCCATGAGCTGGCATGATGGCCCTACCCTGCTGGCCCATCTGGAGAGCGTGGAAACCGCGACCGAGGAAGTGGCCAACCGGCCTTTCCGCATGCCGGTCCAGTGGGTGAACCGCCCCAATCTCGATTTCAGGGGCTTCTCCGGCGCCGTCACCTCAGGGCGGATCACCGCCGGTGACGAGATCGTCGCGGCCCTGAGCGGCAAGACGGCCAATATCGCGCGCATCGTGACCGCTGATGGCGACCAGTCAGAGGCCGTGGCCGGCGACGCGGTGACCATCGTGCTCGACCGCGATATTGACGTGTCGCGCGGCGATATTCTGGCCGATGCCAAGGCGCGCCCGGAGGTCTCCGGCCAGTTTGCCGCCGAGCTTTTGTGGATGGCAGAGGAGGAGATGCTGCCCGGCCGCTCCTATCTGCTAAAAGCTGGCGGGCAGGTAACACCGGCTTCCGTCACCACGCTCAAACACAAGCTGAACGTGAACACGTTCGAGAAGGAGCCCGGCACCAGCCTGAGGCTCAACGAGATCGGCGTGTGTACGCTGGCCACTTCCCGCGCCATCGCCTTCGACCCTTATGCCGACCAGCGCGATACCGGCTCCTTTATCCTGGTCGACCGTTTCACCAATCAGACGGTTGCTGCCGGCATGATCGAGTTTGGCCTGCGCCGGGCCAGCAATGTCCACACTCATGCGATGGATGTCGATCAGACCCGCCGCGCCGCCATGAAAGGCCAGAAGCCGTGCGTGCTCTGGTTCACGGGCCTTTCGGGCGCGGGCAAGTCCACAATCGCCAACCTGGTCGAGCGCAAGCTCGCCGAAGGCGGGCGCCACACCTATTCGCTGGACGGCGACAATGTGCGCCACGGGCTGAACCGGGATCTGGGCTTCACCGATGCAGACCGGGTGGAAAACATCCGCCGCATTGGCGAGGTGGCTCGCCTGTTTGTGGATGCCGGCCTGATCGTGACATGCTCCTTCATCTCGCCCTTCCGCGCCGAGCGCGCCATGGTCCGCGAGATGCTGGAAGCGGGCCGCTTCATCGAAGTGTTTGTCGATGCGCCGCTGGAGCTGTGCATGCAGCGCGACCCCAAGGGCCTCTACAAGAAAGCCCAAGCCGGCGAGATCAAGAACTTCACCGGCTTTGACAGCCCCTACGAAGCACCTGAAACACCCGAACTGCATCTTCGCACCGGCGAAATGTCAGCCGAAGAGGCCGCTGAACAGGTGATCGACCAGCTGATAAGACAAAGGCTGATCGGGTAGGAGTAGGAACAATCACTTTGGCGTAAGGATGGGAAGGTCGGTGTTGAACGCAGCGTTGAAGCGCTCAACGGCCTCCTTCAGCTCGGCACTGTTGGTCAGGAAATTCTGCTCCTCATCAGTGAGCTCGGAGCGCGCGGGCTTCCCGGTGACATTCAGCGTGGAGTTTCTGTTGCTGGTGCTGGCTAGCGCTTGTGCAGCGGGTTGCCGCGCATCGCCGCCGAATAATGGGCGATAGACGCGGTCAAACAGCCAGTCCTCGCGGGAAGCGGCATCCAGAAACGCATTAAGATGCAACAGGTGGATCTGCCACCCCCCATCCTTGCTCTCGTTCCAGGCCTTGAACTTCACAATAGATTGCAGGAGCGGCAGCAAGCGCTCCACATATTCTTCAACGTCTTTTCTCCAGCCACGGCTATGGAGAGAGAGGAAATTCTGATCCAGATTGCGGATACAGAAGAAGAAGTGCCGCTCGTTTTCGAATTCGCCGTATAGCTCGTTCATCAGCCGCCAGCGCTTCTCTATCTGAGGCGTCTTGAAGCCCACGACATGCCTGGACGTTAAGGCATTAAAATTGAAAGGCATTTGAGGGCTTTTGGCGTACATTCCCGTCAATGTCAGGGCGACACGATGCGAAGCAAACTTCTTCTGGCGGCCGCGCCCGCGAAGGGTACGCCGGCTCGTCTCTTCAGCATGATAGGCCGCCATCTCCTCGAGGGCGCCCTTCACCTTTGGCAGGGCGTAATGGCCCACTTCGCCAAACAGCTGTGTATCGGGGTGCGCCGATATCAGATCAGCAAAGTTCCGGGTCCCGCTGCGGGGACTCCCGCCAATAATGCACAGTTTGGGATCGTTCACCTTATGGCCTCCAAAGCATTAAACCCTTGGCCCGGGTACAGTTGTTCAAGTTCGCGCAGCAATGACCACAACTCGTCATCCTGTTGGCAGTACTGCCAATCAGCATCCGACAGAGCCGTCGGGCGCTGCTTTCCAGTCGCCTGCACAGTCGCGTTCCGGTTGGTGGTTTTGTGGAAAAGACTTAGGGCGTCGTCTGCGGACATTGGCAGCTGCAACGGTTCAAAGACGCGTGAACGCAGCCACTCCCCCTTGCTGTCCGATGCCAGGAACTGATCAAGGCTCAGTATCCGTATCGCCCATTCATCTCCCAGGCCATTAGCGCCGGACATTTCAACGAGCGCCTTCAGCGACCTCTTATAGTAATCAATGAAAGATTGAATGTCTGCCTTCCACCCCAAATTATAAACAGATAAAAATATATCCCGAAAATCTCTGTTGCAGAAGAAAAATACTTTATTAGCCTCGCCAACATCCAGTATATTTCTAATCTTACTAAATTGCCACTCCGCTCTCGGGGTTTTGAATCCGATAACGGCGCCGCTTCCTTTCACCTGAAAATGCTTGGGGTACTTGGCATAGAGGGCACAAATGGACACGGCCATGCGCGCAGTCGTTTCCGCGTCCAGCACGCTATCGTGCTTTAAGTGAAAGGCGCGCAACTGGCTGATTAGCTTGTCGATTTTAACAAACGCGTACCTGCCAATTTCACCCGAAATCTGCACATCAGGATGCTGATTAAGAATATCTGTGAACTGCCGGGTACCGCTGCGCTGATACCCTCCAACGACGCACACAGTGCTCATATTGCCCCCAACCTTAATCCGGCTACACCTGCAGCAAGCGTGCAACCAGCAAAGTATTTTGCCATCAAAGAAGACAAGCCACCCGGCACAGCAATCACACCGGCAGCTGTTGTTGTCCGGGAGCGATAGCCTTCTCCCGCTCGGTCTCGGGCAAGCTCACAAATTGATCCGAAGACAGGATGTCGAAGTCCTTGGCGATCATGCTCACCAGCTCCCGGTATTCCTCTGTCCGCTGATCATTCACATAATTGGCGATCTTTCCGCCCTCCTCGAACTCCAGCAATGACCATGAGTGGGTGAGCAGGTTGAGGAATTTACGTTTCTCCCCGCTCCGGTCCTGCAGAGCGTATTTGCGGTAGAGCGCTTTCACATTGTGTGCTCCGTCACGCTTCATAGGAAAGGCGAACGAAGCAAAGACGCTCTCATCACGCTGCTCCTCGGTCAGCGGAATTTCGATGATGCCGTTGGACCAGCGGTACGGGCCATCCAGCTCGGCAGGCTGCGCGCCTCGCCCCATGGCGGCAGATTTGTGGCTGGCGTTAAAGGAAAGCTGCAACCCCGCCTCGGCCATTGCTTCAATGGTCGCGCCGCTCCAGCGGAATGACCCGGCCCGGTAGGCAAGCGTAGGCCGTCCGGTAAGCTGCGCCAGCCGGTCCGCGAAGTGCTTCAGGACGAAGTGCGCCCGGCTCTTGTCGAACTCGTTCATCTGGGACGGCTCAGACGGCAAGTCGTGACGCGCCCCAAAACGCATCGGGCAAAATCTCCGGGTGAGCGTGAAGCTGCACGTCCTCCCCCGCATCACCAAGATAGCGGGCCACATCAGCGATCGACTCGCCGAACAGCTCTTCTTCACACATATCGAGAAAGAAGACGTGCCGGGCGCCAAACTCCTTGCCTATCGCCGCCATTTCCCTGATCCCGGCGCGCCCTTTTGGGTGCTCCCCCCAGATCAGCTTGTTGACGTGGCGGTTTTTCGCCCTGTAGCGCATGGCCTCGGTATCTACCGTCAGGAAAGCCAGCCGCGAGCCCAGCCGGTTTACCGCCGGACGAGCCGGGCGCGTTCCAAGCAAATTTGCATCCCGCTTGGGCGCGTACTGCGAGTAGGTTTGCCACTTTCCGGGATCAATAACGCCCCTGGACGCCAGGGCGGAAATGCCATCTGCCAGCTTATGTGCGGCCGCTTCCTTCTCCGCCTCCGTCAGACGGATTTTCTGCGTATTTTCTGACAGCTTAGTGCGGACGTAGGGCACCTCCTCAAACGGGAAGGCATCAATCTGCAGAAATTCTGAAAGGCGCCCCAGCAACTCGGCGCGCCTTTGTTGGAGATCCTCAAGCGCATAGATGAATAACCGCTTTCCGGGAAACGCGTTCTCGAAGCGCTCAAGCTGCATGTTGTAATCAGAGTACGCTAGCGCCTGAGCAAGAAACTTGGCTCTTGCCTTCGGGTTTTCAGGATCGACATATCCCTTGCCCGCATTGTGGACAAAGTGACTTTCGATCCGCTCGATCGGATCCCTCATGGCGTAGATAAAGGTGAAATCCAAGCCTGAGCGCCGCATCCGCTCAGGCACCCGCTTGATAAGGGGGTATTTGGTATAGTGGGTGGACGATTCCAGTCCGTATAGATGGGCTTGAGGATCGAACTTCGTCCATCCTGAGAGATACCAGCTCAGCCCTTTCTTCCAGTTCTCATCGCTCGAAAAGAAATGCGGGTCGTGCGCCTTCTCGTGGGGGCACAGCTGAGGGTGCTGGGACAGATAGCGCAGCATCGCCCGGGTCCCACACCGCATGCCGCCAATCATGACCAGTAGTTTGGCCGGTATAGCCTGTTTGGTTACGCTGGGTTGGGGCGGTGCGTCATTCATAGGATCTGACCTTGGCAGAAAAGTCGGAAAATGGAGGGCGCTACGCCCGTGCTATGGCTTCGCCCGCTTCCATAGTCGCCAGATTCAATGGCCGAGGCTACCGCCCCCTGTCAGTCAGCACCTTGCGGTAAACGTCTGCCACGCGGGCGCCCGCCACGTCCCAGGTGCGGTGGGCCAGCACCCAGCGGCGCGCCTCGGCGCCCAGACGTGCGCGCAAGGCCGGGTCAAGGATCAGGCGCTCGAGTGCATCGGCAAGAGCCTGGGTCGAGCCCTTGGCAAACTGCAGGCCGCGCTCCTCGTGCTCCACGATCTCGGCCAGCGCCCGCACATCCGACACGATCACGGCCTTTTCCATCGCCATGGCTTCAAATGGCTTCAGGGGCGACACGACCTCGCACACCTCCCAGGGTTTGCGCGGGAAAGGCGCGATGTCGACCAGCGAGTAATAGGCCTCCACCTCTTCGTGGGGCACCCGCCCCGGCGCGATGAATGTGTCGCCAAGCCCCGCTTTCTCGGCCCGGTAGATCAGATCGGGCGTTTCCTTGCCATCCCCGACCAGCAGGAGCCGGAAATCGATCCCCTTGCCGCGCAGGCGTGCGCACGCATCGATCAGATCATCAAGACCCTCATAGATCACGTGGGACCCGATATAGCCGATGACCGGCACTCCCGCCGGCACACCCAGCTTCGCGGCCAGCGCTTCATCGCGCGCCTGCGGCAGGAAGCGGGCGGCATCCACACTATTGTGAACCAGCGTGATCTGGGCCTCGTCCACGCCGCGCTCGATCAGCTCGTCCTTCATGGCCGAGGTCAGCGTAATCGCCGCGTCGGCTTCACGCGCGCAGACTGCCTCCAGCCGCGCCATGCCCCGGAACTGGGAGCTGCGGCGGAAGGCCGGCTCGCGCGATGCGCGCGTGATTTCCCAAAACCCCCTCGCCTCATAGATGAAGGGCACACCGCACCGGCGTGCTGCGATCAGGGCCGGGAAGCCGGTCATGTAGTTCGATGCAGCGTGAACCACCGCAGGGCGCACCTGGCGGATCAGCTTTTCAAACTCGTCGGCGGTCTTGTGGATGTATTCCGGCTCGGTGTGTTCGGGGCGGCCGAACACGGTGTTGTAAACATAGGTCACACCATCAATCTCGAGAGTCGGCGGTATGACCTCCGGAACGGACGGACCGAGATCAAGATCGTGCGGGAAACCCGGCCGTGTAGCGGGAACCACTTGAACGCCTGCCTTGATCAGCCCCAGGCAAATGCCATGGCTACGCGTAGCGTACCCTGCCGAGGCGTAAGGCAGAGCGTTGTGCAGGAAGTAAATGGCTTTCCCGCTATCAGGCTCGAACGCAGACTCGCCCGGCGCCCCAAGACGCGCCAGCTCGCCTTCAGCGTTTTCCCAGAGGAATTTCTTGTCGATCAGCTGGGCAACCTTCAGCACGTCCTCGCGGCCTTGCGCATCCTCGCGCGCACGCAGCCGCTCGATCAGCGCGCGGGCCTCGATCACCTCACCCCGGCGTGTCAGGAAGCGGGCCATCTCCACCATGTGCGACGGCGATGCATATATATCGATCGCCTTCGACAACAGCTCACGCTGGACATCTATATTGCGCAACGCGCCGGCAGCGGCGGCGGCATAACCGTAGAGCGCCGAGCGCGCATAGTCCGGCCGGCCCTCGCCGAGGCGGTCCAGCCATTCTTCCAGCTCCCGCATCTTGCCGGCGCTGATCTGTGAACGCGCGAACGCGCGAACGCGGGCACGGTCAACCGGCAAGATCGGCCCATACGGCGGACTGACGAGCACTGGCGCCCCGTCTTTTTCCGGAGCCGGCGCCCCGGCAAAGAGGGCCGCGCGCGCGGCCGCGCCGTCGGCAGGCGGGTTGACGGCCGTCTGGCGGAAACGGTTGCGCAATGTGCGTACCACCCCGCCCAGCCTGACCATCACATTGCGTCCCACACTGTCCTGCGCAGAGGAGAGTGCCAGCACGGCCTGGTTCAGAGCGATTACGTCCGCCGCCAGCCCGCGGCTGAGCTGATCGACCTCATTGAGCCGTACCTCGGCCTTACGGGCGCGGATTTCAGCGCTCTGCATCCGTCCCAAGAGGGACTCAACCGATATCTGGGTTGTCTCCAGACGATCTTGCACTTGCCAGCGGCTGAGCGGAGCCAGCCAATACAACTCCGGCAGAAGCGGGGCCAGCGCCACAGGGGCGTCGACGGGCTGGAAGCGATTGGACAGCCTTGGTGCGTGCTCCTCGGCAATCCCGGGAGCAAGCAGAGCCAGCCTACCATCTTCCTGCAGCATACGGTCAGCAAGCCTTGCAAACGCACGCCCGCCGACGTCAAAAAACACATCGCCCTTCTTCGGCGCCACCGTAACAATCAGCTCGAACAGGGCGCCGGAATTGGCGATATCCGCCAGTGCCTGCCCGCTGTCCGGCGACCACAGGGAAACGGCGAAACCTGCCTTGGCCAACGCGGCAGGGACCTTACTGCCCGGCTGGGCGCATACCAGCGCGGCGCGCTCACCCTTTGAATGGGCCGTGGCCGCGAAACCATCGGGTGCGTCCGGAACTGTTTCCATAACCTTGTCGCTCATATGTGTGACTGCCCTTGCAAATGCAGGCGAAGTGAACGCGTCGACGCCTCGAAAATGCGGGCCATTTCCGCGCTTCGCAGCGTCTACGATATTGGCCCCGGCTCACCGGAGCGAGGCAATAACAAATGCCGGTGAGCAGCGCGCTGAACACCGCGAAAATGAATATTCCCCCGTCTCGATCGACGTTTTGGTAACCATGGCGAGTTGCGCTGGCAAGTGCTGAACCGGCGTTCAGCCAAGATTTTCAGGGATACTTCCGGCCAGGCACATCACTGGTGCATCCACCGCGCTCCCTGACACCGCCGGCGCGTCCCGCAACCGGAAATGAGGCAGAAGGCAGAGTTGCCTCTTCTACCTCTTTTCGTGCCGCTCGATGGATTTGAGCTCAATCCGCCAACGCAAATTCACTGCACGGCCAGAGCGGCGCAAGGCAAGTGTATGGCAGGGCTCCAGCTGACGGTACGTTCGCGACCGCCAACCATAGCGAGGGTTGGTGGAGCCGTGATAGTGGTGAAGCCTCCCACCACTCCACGACACCCGGACCCTGGTCTTGCCACGCTTTATGATGATGGTTGATCGCCCGATCCTTTTGACGCTTGCCTCGCCATCAATCTGCAACAGACTTTCCGCCGCGTGCCGCGTGAAGTTTTCGACCGTGTCTTCAATTTCGATGAGAACGCCGGGCCGGTAAAGCAACCGTCTTGACTGGTGGAACAGGCTTGGACGATGCACTTCTCCGCTTAGCCGCAGACCATCCTCATCACAGGCTACGACGTCCTTGATGCCGGTCCCTGATTCCGGCCACTCGATTGAATCCGGGGCAGGCAACTGGGAGGCCAGCGAAACAGTATTGTGCGCCCGGCATGAAACAATGAACTGCCGCAGCTCATCCTTGTCATAACTGTACTTTCCAGCATCAATAAATAATGGCGCCACACTGTCAGACCACATGAATGAGAGGTCATCCGCATGCTTGTGTACACCGGAGAACGCAGACGCATGGAAAATAAATGATTCAGAGCTGCGCTTGGACATGACGTAGCCGTCACTCGACAAATCCGACAACTGGACCTTTTTTCCGGCAAGCACGGTCGAACGCGTCTTGTCGGTAACTTTGAACTTCTGAGGCGTACTGGTGTCCCCAATGGGGAGCAGGGTATTTCCAGCGCCGACAAACTTCTGCGTCAACGCATCGGCCTGCTTCAGCAGCATCGACAGCCGCTTGGTACGCAACGCCTTGGGAAGGCGCAGCAATTCGCGCGTTACAAACGCATGATACTCTGGAGAATGCTCCTTATGGATTCCGCGCGGCGTAAACCATTTGGCCGTCCTGTCTTCGAGGAACTCGCTCGCCAGTGCTCGCGCGGCGGCTCCGGCCTCGCCCCCTACGGCCAGGCCAGCCGCATAAAGCCCGACGATCTGAAACAGAGCGTGATTATTGTGCGCCAGAAAGTCCGGGTCGCTCAGCACAGCTATGTGTTCGCCTGCCAGCGCCCGTAACTTGTTCAGCTCATGCGTCTTTATCGGAAAGCCACCAACTTCGGCATGCTGTAACACGTAAGCGATGCGCGCCGCGCGCAGCCCGCATGCCATGTCATGGTTGGCAAATTCGCTTACCGTCCCCTCGATTTGTGCGCGCCTCCAGTCGAGTATCCACTTCAATGCGTACTCAAGTGGCTGCGGCTTGTCCGTTCGCAGGTGTTTGTCCAGCGCGGGGTCGATGGCCCTCAGCGCGTGCAGATTGAAACACCAGTTGCGATCGTTGAAAGGGTCCTGCTCCCAGTCTATCGGCGGCTTGAGATGAACAGGTTCGCCACCCTTGCGAAACATAACGCCGTGCCGCTTTGTCTTGCCAAACGGCCGGACAGTAAGCAGGAACAGCATGTCGCGCTTAATTGCAGTTTCCATCGTATCAGCGGCTTTTCCTGAACTGTCCCCGCGCCAAATGCTCCGGGAAGTTGGGCCTTGTCTGCAAGTCAGGCTGCTCATTGACCGTCCGGTTCATCCAGCGTGCCGGTGCCGTGCGCCCTCCCGGCATCATCATGGACTTGCGAAAGCCGCAATGCGCTGAGGAGGCATCTACTCGTCCAGACTATCCTCGATCTGCAAGCTGGTATCGGTTGGCCCCTCCAGCTCCGCTTTGGCCGCCAGAACGTCCTTCAGCTTGCCACTCATGCGCAGGACACCGCGATCCAGCCAGATCGCTTTGGTGCAGAATTTGCGGATTAGGCCGAGATTCTGCGAGGCCAGCACGAAGATACGGGACTGCTTGAGCATCCCTTCAACGCGCTTTCGCGCCTTTTTCTGAAACTCCGGGTCGCCGGCCCCAAACACCTCGTCGATCAACAGGATCTCCGGCTTGAGCGAACTGACAATCGAAAAGCCCAGACGCGTCCTCATGCCGGTGGAATAGGCGCTGATCGGCAGGTCGAGATAATTGCCAAGCTCGGAGAAGTCGGCGATCTCTTCGGCCAGCGCAGGAATGTCCTTCAGGGGCACATCGTACAGCATGCTGGCAAAGCGTATATTCTCCCAGCCGGTCGCTTCATTGCGCAATCCAAGCCCGGACGAGAACAGGCACGTCACCCGCCCCTGAACCTCCATATGTCCAGAGGAGGCGTGGTATATGCCCGCCAGAAGGCGCAGCAGGGTTGTCTTGCCGCTGCCATTGCGCCCGATAATGGCGACCTGCTCGCCATCGCGGATATGAAGGCTGATATTGTCCAGCGCAGCGATGCTCGCCTTGCCGGCGCCTTTGGTGATACGCGCTCCGACCAGCGCTTGTGCTGTCGACAGCTTCCCCCAGACGCCCGAATGACGCACGGGCAGGTCAAGACTGACATTCTCGAGGTGGATATAGGGCTTCTTGCTGGCCATTAGACAAGCGCCGAAATTCGGGGGCGGATAAGGCTGAACAGCACCACGCCAACAGCCCAGAACACAGCCAGGCAAGTAAAGACCACAAGATAATCCAGCATGTCAGGCATATTACCGCGCAACGGCTCACGCACGACGTTCAGAAAATAGGTGAACGGGTTGTAGGTCGAAATCATGCCCCGGAACCCGCCACGCGTTTCAGCGACCCAGAAAACAGGAGTCATGAAAAACAACAGCCGTGTCATCGCCGCAAGCGCCAGCACCAGATCGTGCACCACAACGCAGGCTGTTCCGACAGCAAGGGCAAGTCCCGTAAATGCAACGCTTACCAGGACAACGCCAGCGCACGCCACCAGAACTTCCAACACGCCCGGCCACTGATTGGTGTAGGCGATGGCAATCAGGATGATCGGGGCCGCGAAGAACGCCAGTATGATCTGCTTGTAAAAGAGCCGGAAAACGTAGAGCGAAATCGGATGGGGAACGTTCTTTATCAGCCCCGCCTGCTTGGAGAACGTCGTCGAACCATCAACTAGCCCGATCGAGATGAACTGGTAAACGGTCACGCCCGCAGCCAGATATATCGCGTAATCTACAACGTCCTGACCACGCAGATCACGGAAGAGGAGATACAATACGAGCACCAGCAGGCCGATTTGCAGGCTCGCCCAGACCAGCCCCAGATAGGAGCTGCGCAGTGGCATGACCGTATCGTTCCAGCTCAAGGCCAGGCCAAGCTGCCAGCGCTTGAGCCCCCCTGCGAGGTCCTGAAGCGGCGTGCGGATCATTTCGCGTCCAACTGCGGTGCGCCGACGGGAATTACGGTGAATTGCGCCGCGGCCAGCGCTGCCCGGTCAACAAGGCTCCGGCCATCCGCAACGACGGCTCCGGCCATACCGGCAAAGGCCTGGGGCCCGAGCCCGCGATAGTCAGAATGGTCTGTCATGATGATAGCCGCGTCGGCCCCTTCCAGCGCTTCTTCCAGATTGGCGCTGATCGGTATCTCCCGGCCGCCATGGAGCCGGAACCGCGATACATACGGATCGTGTACGGCATAGCTGACGCCATCTGCCTCCAGCGCATGGATAAGGTATTCGGCCGGCGTGTCACGCGCATCATCCAGATTGCCGCGATAGGCTGCACCCAGGATGGCGACCTTGCGGATGGTTGCACCCGTTGCCTTCACCCGGCTCCAGATGCGGGCCGCCTGATTATCATTGATATTGCGCGACTGGAGCAGCAATCCGGTCTCTTCCGGGAAACCGTCAATCAGGAACCACGGATCAACCGGAATACAGTGCCCGCCCACACCCGGCCCCGGCGTGTGTACGTTCACTCGCGGGTGCCGGTTGGCCAGCGCGATCACCTCGTTGACGTCAATCCCGGCAGCCTCGGCAATATGACCAAACACATTGGCCAGCGCGATATTCACGTCCCGATAGGTGTTCTCCATCAGCTTGGAAAACTCGGCCGTTGCTGATGTCGTTCTCAGCTGGGGGCCTGTACAGAAGCGCGCATAAATGGCGCTGGCACGTTCAGCAGCGCGCGGTGTCAGGCCGCCGATGATCCGGTCATTCTCGACAATCTCTGAAATGGTCGAGCCGGGAAACACACGCTCGGGGCAGTAGCAAAGGTCAAGGTCTTCACGAATGTCAAACCCTTGCGCCGCCAGCTCTTCGCCGACCGTAAATTCAGTCGTGCCAATCGGGCTCGTTGACTCAAGAATGACCAGATCGCCCTTTTTGACGTGCTTGGCCAGCGCGCGTGTAGCAGCGCGCACAATGGAAACATCGGACTTCTTGTCATCGGTAACGGGCGTAGGCACGCAGATGATAAAGACGTCACCGGCCTCAGGCTGGCTGGTGGCCTTGAAGCGGCCAGATGCCAGCGCATCCGTCACGAGCTGGACAACCTCGGGTTCACCGATCGGGCAGCGGCCGGCATTGAGCGCGTCAAGCGTATCAGGATTGATGTCCACGCCATGCACATCAAAACCGGCTTTGGCCATGAGGGCGGCTGTGGGCAATCCGACATAGCCGAGCCCGATTACAACGATTTTGTTGTCACTCATAATCAGTCCTTGAATTCAAAAGCCGGGAAAAATTGACCCGTTATGGCTGGAAGGGCACGTAATCGCGTCCGGTCAACACATCACAAATGCGTTTTGACGCCAGCCCGTCTCCGAACGGATTGGGCGTATCGCGCGCCGTGAAACGTTCCGGATGAGCAAGCAATTCGTGGGCCCGTTCAACCATCCGCTCCGGGTTGTTGCCAACCAGTTCGCACACCCCGGCGTCCACCGCTTCCTGGCGCTCTGTGGTCTGGCGCATCACCAGCACCGGCACACCAAAGCTGGGGGCCTCCTCCTGGATGCCGCCGGAGTCCGTGCAGATGACCGCGGCCCCCAGCATCAGGCGAACAATCTCGGGATAGCTCACCGGCTCAGTTAGCTGGATGTTCGCCTTGCCGCCAAGATGGGCCCGCGCCGCCTTTTGAACATTCGGGTTGAGGTGAACCGGGTAGATGAAGTCCACGTCCGGGTTCATTTCGGCCAGACGCGCCAGCGCGCCAAACAGGGCGTCAAACGCCGCCCCGTGATTTTCGCGCCGGTGCCCCGTGATGAGGACATAGCGCCGGTCGCGCGCCGTCACGTTCGTCTGCTTCACCCGTTCAGCCGTGCTCAGCAGCGCATCGACAACCGTGTTGCCGACAATATGCACAATACCCTGCCCCTTTTCGTCTCGAACGGCAGTGGCCGCACGCTGCGTGGGACAGAAATGCCAACGGGTGATCCGGCTGACCAGTTGCCGGTAGCCCTCTTCCGGGAAGGGGTGTTCAAGATCGTAGGTCCGCAAACCCGCTTCGACGTGACCAAACGGGATCTGGCGGTGGAATGCAGCCAGCGCAGCGGCAAAAACGGTTGCCGTATCGCCTTGCGCCACCACGGCATCAGGCTTGTGCTCCAGGATCAGCCCGTCCAGCCCCTTCATTGCCTGCGTGACAACGTCGGTCAGTGTCTGGTTGGGCGTCATGATTGCCAGGTCATGGTCCGGCGTAATGCCGAACCAGTCGAGCGCCGTGGCGACCATCTCGCGGTGCTGCCCGGTCGAAACGAGGATCGGCTCGATATCGGGATCTGCGCGCATCGCTTCGATCACCGGGGCAAGCTTAATCGCCTCGGGCCGCGTGCCCAGAACTACCAGAACCCTCATACCGGCCCCTCATCTTCGCCATTGCGCGGTAACTATCCTAGTGCCATGTCATACGCAACAGCTTACGCGTGACCCGCGGTGCGCAGCCAGAACAGAGTCGATGACAAAGCAAGAATCCGAGGCCGATCCGTTAGCGGATGATGCTCCTGACTCAAGCGTTTCAGCCCGCGAACAAATGGGATGGCTTCTCGCCAAGGCGGCAATATCGCCCAGGCAAGCACCCGGGCATTTGTTCACGGCGGCCAGGATATTCCTGGTGTTCATGCGCAGCCGGCGCCGCTTTGTGCGTATATTGAGAGAGCGCCGTAGCGAACCGGTCTTTCACAGCCTGCTCTCCATTGAACCACAGATTTCGGCGCACCTTTCCATCCCGGAGCTGCGTCAGCTTGCAGCTCTGGCCCGTCATAACGATCCCTCAGCGCTCATAAACCAGCTCCTGCATGCACCGTCCGCTCAAGAGAGCTTGCCGCTGACGGTGCGGGCAAAGCTCACCCGCTTCAACGAATTCATGATGGCCGCAGCAGGCAGCTTCCTTGAGCTGCCCGCCTCACCGGCAACTGCTCCGGATAGTAAGGGCCGCGCGGTTGTAATGGCATTTCACTCAGGCGCCCCGCTCGTCATCAATGGCTATGCCGCCCGCTCGGACGAGATGATCGCGGCTGCCGAGGCCGCGGGCTGGCAGCCAAAGCCGGTCTTGCGTCTGGGCTACCCACAGGAACTGAACCGCTTCAGGAGCGAACCGGCAACCGGCACCGAACTGGTGAATGACCGGGAATGGCGGCGCCTGCCGGACGACCGTCTGGGGCTGCTCACGCGCGGACTGAACGACTATGTCGAAGCCTATGCCCGCCGTCTCGCTGACGTGTCACACGACACCGGAGCCAGCATCATTCATGCGGCATCGAACTATGTGAACGGGCTTGCCGCCTCGTATGCGGCCAGGCTGGCTGGCAAGAAGAGCATCTACGAGGTGCGTGGCCTCTGGCATGTCACCAAGGCTGCACAAGGCAGCCGGATCGACAGCGACATCTTCTATCAGGGTGCTGATGCCCTGGAGGTGGAGGCCGTACGCCGGGCAGACGCAGCCATCTGCATAAGCGGGGCCGTACGGGAGTATCTCGCCGCAAGAGGAGCCGACACAGCGCGTATCAGTGTTATCCCGAACGCTGTGTGCACCCGCCATTATGCGCCGAGAGAACGGAACCCGGCACTTGCGCGCAAATGGGGTCTCGATCCGGACCGCATCACCGTCGCCTATTTCGGGAGTTTTGCGCCGTATGAAGGGCTTGAAACACTGGTGGACGCGCTGGAACTGGCCAGCAGCGGCGGCGCGAACATTCAGGCCCTTTTTGTCGGCGGCGGTCCGGCAAAGGATGCCATCCGCCAGCAGATCGGCCGCGCTGGCCTTGCTGCCCGCGTGCAGCTTGCAGACCATGTTCCGCGCAGCGAGATCGCGCAACTGTACAGTATCGTCGATATTGCTCCCGTCCCGCGCATTGACCGTCCCGTCACGCGGCTGGTCCCTCCAATAAAGCTTGTCGAGGCCATGTCGAGCGGCGTCAGCCCTGTTGTGTCGGCGCTTGCGCCCCTTACCGAGATAGTCGAGCACGAGCGCACGGGCCTTGTAGTCCCGCCCGGAGACGCCAATGCTCTGGCTACCGCCATCACCCGGCTGGCAGGAGACACGCCCCTGCGGTTACAACTGGCGGCTGCAGCACGCGCAGAAGCCGAGGCACGGTTCAGCCGCGAAATCGTGGCGGCAGCGCTAAACGCCGTCTATGCAAAGGTACTTGAGCAATGACTGGCCCCGGCCCATCGAAAGACCGGAACCCGGAGCGTATTGCAGAACTCGAAGCGGAGCTCGAGCGGCTGCAATCCTCTGCGCGGTTCCAACTGGGCGACCTGCTGATCAGCCTGCGCTCGCCTGCCAGCTGGCTTCAGGCTCCGTGGCGAGCCACACGCATAACCCGTTCACTGGTAGCCCGCTCCGGATCCAGGCGTCTGGCGATTGCGCTGGAGTGGGGTGCAGGTGACAGGACATTCCCGGACATCGCTGCCCTTCCCCCCGCCGAACGCCGCGCCCTCGCACGCATCTGTGCAGGCCGGGCAGCGAGTGCGCTACCATCGTCCAGCTCACTGGAAGATCTGGCCGCACTGGTGAGCGAGCTTCGCGGATACGCGGAAAATCCGGCGGCACTGTTCGCACAGGGCGCCGCACACACCCCGCAACCACGCCCCTCCAACAGCCGGGTCTTGTTTGTAGTGCGTAGTGCGCTCCCGGCGGTACGCAATGGCTACGCCTTGCGCACTCACGCGCTGGCACGCGCGCTCACCCAGGCCGGTTGGAGTGTCTGTGTGGCCGTGCTTGACCAAGCTGACGGCACGCAGACGGACATTGACGGCGTGATGTATCGCGGCGCCGGAACGCACGCCACAAGGCTTGGCCCCGAAGCCTGGATTTCCGCCCGCGTGGAGAAAGTATCCCGCATCGCGGCCAGCTTCGAGCCGGACATCATCCATGCGGCTTCAAACTTCCTGTGTGCAGCGGTCGCCAGCCGGGCGGCAGCTGTCCACGGAACAGCGTGGACCTATGAGGTGCGCGGCCTCTGGCACATCACGCGCAGCAGCGTTGAACCGCGCTTTCCCGGCGGTCCGGGTTTCGCCTTTCAGAACAACGCCGAGCGCGAGGCTATCCGGCAGGCAAAATGCGTCTTCACCAACGGACCAGCTCTTGAGAATTGGGCGAGAGAGGGCGGAGCGCAACAAACCGTCAGCATCCCCAACGGCGCATCGGACCGGCCAAAGCCCGATGATGCGGCTGTCCAGACGCTGCGCCTGAACTGGGGTGCGAAGCCGGACATGCCGGTCATCGGCTATCTGGGAAAACTGACCAGCTATGAAGGCCTCCCGATACTGATGGAGGCCAGCGCCACGCTGACCAGACGCGGCATTCAGCATAGGCTGGTGATTGCAGGGGATGGCCCTGAGCTGGGCAGTTTGCGGCAGGCAGGTGGCGCCCGCCCCGATGTGGTGTTTACAGGTTTGCTGGACGACGGCGATGCCTGGACGGCGGCCCATGCATTCAACATCCATGCGGTTCCGCGGCTGGACCGGCCCGTGACCCGTCTGGTGCCCCCCTTGAAACCGCTTGATGCCATGGCCGCCGGACGCGCCCTCGTCGTGTCCGACCTGCCGTCCATGGCGGACATTATCGCTGCCGGAGCGGGCATTGGCTGCAAGGCAGGCGATACGAAAAGCCTGGCCGCAGCCCTTGCGCGGCTCATTGCAGACGAAGCGCTCCGGGCCTCAACGGGCGAGGCGGGGCAGCGTCTGGTGCGCGAGCAGCGCAGCTGGACTCAGGCCGCAAGCAAGCTGGCTGAGAACTGGCGCGGGATCGCCGCCGCGCCCTGAGGACCACATTCTGATGTGTTTCACCCGGACTGGCTGACACTCCCCCCGCCGGCTTCCATCCATGACCGCAACTGCACGCCGGTCTCCTCAGACGTGGGCGGGACAGGCAGCACAATACCTTCCTCCTGCCCGGCGAGAACCGCCGGCGCGTTCACGCGCTGCCAGCCCGCCTCGGCCACCCAGTTGCCGCCGCCCATCACAAGCACGGGAACTGCGCTGGCGGCATACTCAAAAAGCTTGCCGGGCACTGCAGGGCTGTCCGGCGCGGCAAAGACAATGCCCAGATCGGCAGCGGCCTAAAGCTCCCGCGCGCGGGCAAGCGGCAATACTCCATGCAATACGATCGTGTCGCCCAGCCCGGCATTGGCAGCCGCAGCCTGCTCAGCCTGTGTAAGGCGCCCCGCGAGATGCACAACAAGGCCGCCATTGAGAGACTTTGCTTCCCGCACCATGTCGATGAAGCTCTCTATCCGCCGGTTTGGGTCTGACAGGCTGAACGAGCCTGTGTGTACGGCATGACGCGAGCTGTCCTTCAGTTTCATTGTGCCGGGGGCTGGATCAGCGGCCTGCGGCAATACACGCCGCTTTTGCACTGTGCCCGGCGCCAGCCCGGCCAGCTCTTCGTCGATACGCGCGTTGACACTCGTCACCAGGTCAGCCGCGCCGAGATAGCGGCGAGCCCAGTGCCGCTCAATGACGCGCCTGAACGCGCTGTGCCGGATCGGGCGAAGCGGGCTGTCAAGCCAGTGGTCGCGAAAGTCTGCGAGCCACCGGCATCCCAGCTTGCGCTGCAGGATCAGACCACACTCGTGAATGGATTCCGGCGGCGCGCTGGTGATGACCCAGTCAGGCTGCCAGCCGGCTTGAAGTGCGGCCCCCGCGGCACGGCGAGCCCAGCGAACATCGGGGTCGGGCAACAATAGCCACTCACGCAAATAATCCTTGAGCCGGGGCGGTGCCGGCGGACCTTGCGGCGGTGAGACGTTGGGATGATGCACTTCATAATCAACATCCCCGCCGCCGCATTCCGATTGGGGCGCAACCACCCGCACCTCGGCCCCGACTGCGCGAAGGCCCGCCGCCATGGTGTATGCCCGCCGCGATCCGCCCGAAACCGTTGGCGGAAAATGTCTGGCGATCAGCAGAATCTTCATCGTCAATGCCCCTTATCCGGAGCCTAGCTCTGCCGTGCTTTGCCGCGTTACGCCAGCACCAGCCGGCTCTCAGGCGATGGCACCGATCCAGAACGCGTATTTCGTATCGCCAAACTCCTGGCTGACACGCACGTCAACAGGACTGGCATCGGCGTGAGACGAGCGGATGCAGGACGGGCTGACGCCAAAGCGCGCACGGAAGCAGCGCGAGAAATGCGCCGCATCTGCAAAGCCCCAGGCATAGGCGATGTCGGCGATCTGGCGGTGCTGGCTGGCGGGCGAGGCAAGATCTGTAAAAGCCCGGCGCAAGCGCATTTCCCGGATATAGCAGGCAATCCCGCCACACGGCTCGAAAAGCCGGTACAGCCGGGCCCGCGACACACCGGCGGCATGGGCGACCCGTTCCGGCCCCAGCGAGAGCAGAGACAGATTGTCCTTTATGTAGGTCTGGGCCTTGAGCAATAGCGTATGATCGGCGATGCCGGGCGGGTCTTCCACCGGCACCATGCTGCCATTCATGGCCAGTGCCGCCAGCTCGACCAGCGGCTGCGCGGCAGTAGGAGCTTCGGCCAGCGATAGCCCGCCCGACACCTGGCAAAGAGACACGATGTAGTCACGCAAGAGCCGCCCGGCGCCGCTATCGGAATCGAACACGTGTCCATGTACACTGTCCGGCGCTTTCAGCAGCGGTGCCAGCCGCCGGCGCGGTATGAACACGTTCAGGATTTCATAGTCGGTCGTGCGCGAGCTGAATGTGTCCCCGTGATCGAGCACCACGAAGTCTCCTGCGCCGGCGCCAATGCACCGCGACCCGCACTCCATCTCCACCGAACCGCGCAAGAATACGTGAATCTGATAGTGATCGATGCCGTCACGCGCGATACGCGCAGCCGAACGCGAAAAGCGCTGAGCCCCAAGCCGGCAATGATTGATCACGATCCCGTCGAGCAGAAAGCTGTCCACGCGCGCACAAAAGCGCTCTTCCGATGTCCGGTCATGCGGGCTGACATCAAAAACCACACCGATATTCTCGCGCCACGCAGCAAATCTGCCCGCAGGCGCGATGCCGCGCGTATTGAAATACGACGTTTCGATCAACCCCATCGCCAGTAAACCCCGCCCCGTCACATATGGCCAAGTTCACCATACACGAAAACGTCACAGGACCAGACAAAACCTGCAAATCAGCCGCGTGAAGAGGGGCTGACCGTCAGAACCGGCGGCAAGCTACTTTCTCTACTGCCTTATGTACTCCAGCGCCGCACAGACCTCATTGTGACGCGTCCTGTGGGTATTGCGGTCATCAGGATCGCGCTCGGCCTTCTGCCTGAAGTTGGGCTCCAGTCTTTCAGCGCTCTACGGGTCAGTCGAGGCCACACGTCCCGTTATAGCCGGCATGCTGCCACTGCCAGGCAGGGACGGTGTCGCCCCGAGGCAGGAAGGTGATGGCATGGCGGGCGTCGCCGCGGCGCACCTGCAAGGTCAGTGTGGCGTACTGGTCGGCCTGAATGGAGTCCTGCGGCACCGGCACCAGCACCTCATCCCCTTCCCGCAACCCCGCGCGATAGGCTTCTGAGGCTGGGTCGAGCCCGCGAATGATGCGCGGGCTGGCGTTAAGAGAGGCAGGCTCAAACCCCAGATCAAAACGCCTGAAATCGTGTTCCACGCGTTCAAAGCAGGGGCCGAACGCATCAGAGGGCGGTGTCATTACCGCACCCGCCATCATCGCCCCATGAAGGCTGACCCCCTCCTCGCCCAGCTCGGCGCGGAGCAGTTCGACCCAGCCCGCCTCGTCCATCGCGCGGCCCTCATGCCGGGCCAGAATCGTCTCGAACACCAGATCGTCCACGCTGCGCGCACCGCCCGGCCGCTCACGGATCAAGGCGTCGAGCACCGCCAAATACATTGCGCCCCGGTCATAGGGCAGCACGCGGATTCGGGTGTCTTCCCAGAAGCGAGCGGCAATCTCGCCATTGGGCGTATCGATCAGCGCGTTGGTGAAATAGCGCGCGGCAGTGCTATTGAGATCGTCCAGAAACGCCTCCGCCCCGATCATGCCCGCCCGCCAGGGCAGAAGGCGCTGGTAATGGACGGCTACGCCTTCGGAAAACCAGGCATTGTCCGGTCCCTCCAGCCCGCCCGCCCATGTGTGGACCATCTCATGGGCCAGCGTCGATTTCAGGCTGTCGGCACGGGTTGCGTCATTGAAGGTGACAAGGAAGGAGTTGATCATGGCTATCCCGCCCCCGGCATTGACCGGGTTATGGCGCAGGAAGACGCGGTAGGGCGCGTCATCGCCTGCGGGAAAGAAGTCATCCATCCAAGCATGCAGGCGAGCCGTCCAGCCCATGAGTTCGTCCGCATCGAAGGGCGGATCACCCAGCCACGCCGCCGCAAACCGGCCGCCCTCCTCGCCCGCAGGCTGATACCTGTTCAAGGGGCCTGCCATGAAGAAGGCCCGGTTCAGGCGCGAAACCGAACCGGCGGGCAGCACTACATCCCCGTCACCGAAACTGCCTGACGCGCTGGCATGAGCGCCCAGCGCCGAGACATCCCAGTTGAGCGTGATGCCGTAATCGCGCCCATCCGCAGGAAGCGCCAGAAAGGCCCCGCCCGCCCCGGAGACGCCGCCACCTTCGGTGCGCAAATCATAGGGCGGGGCCGCCCCGCGCGCGGGCAACGCATTGGTGACAGGCGCACGGTAACGCACCCTCACCTCGCCCGAAACCTCGCGCTCCGGCAGCCAGCGGCGAAAGGCCACCAACCCATCAGGCTCGTCTTCGACTGTCAGCGCGAGCGGGCCGAGCGCATCGCTAACCTCAAAACCCGTCATCGTGGCGGCCACGGTGTCGACATTGGCGTAGATGCGTGCCAGCGCCAGCAACGGCGCGTCCGGCCCGTTGCCCCCGGCCTCGAAGCGTATGTCCACATCGATATGGGTGACATCCCCGCCCGGTGCCTCTGCGCCCGGTAACAGGCTGACATGCAGCGCCGGCTCTCCGGCCCGCGCATCGCCTGTACCGGCAAGACAGGCAAGCAGGAGGCCGGCAAGGAGACAGCGGAAGAGATCGATCATGGACATGGCCTCTGGCAAGGGCGTGATGATGTCAGCTTAGGCCCTTACAGGCACAAAATTTATGCGATTTTGCTTCTCCGGCGGGTGGAACATGCCTTCATCCGCGCCCATCGCTGCGAAGAAGGAGACGAACTTCCTGACCAGGCGGATATAATCGGTCGCAAACGGGTGATCAGGAAAGAGAACGCCATGGGAATGACGTACCGGACGGCAAGAGCCATAGCTTTCGCGAGCCTGGCGCTGGCTGCAATAAGCGCAGCCCATGCGGAGCCAGCCAGCTTTCCCGTCATCACTCACCATGAAGGCGTGTTCAATGGCGAGGCTGTGCGCTATCGCGCCCTTGTCGAGGAAACCGTCATCCCTAACGCGGACGGCAACCCCGCTTTCAGCTTCGTGACCACGGCCTATATAGGCGAGGATGCCGGAGAGCGCTCCGCGCGGCCGGTTGTCTTCCTGTTCAATGGCGGCCCCACCGTGCCTGCCAGCTGGCTGCATATGGGCGCGTTTGGCCCGCGCCGCATCCTGCCGCCTGCCCGCCCGGCCGATCCGGTAAACGATCCCGGCGCGATGGCGGATAATCCCCATACCGTGCTGGACGTGGCTGATCTGGTCTTCATCGACCCGCCAGGTACCGGCTTCAGCCGGATACTGGACGAAACCAGCACGCCGGAGATCCAGTCCGTGCCGGGCGATGCCCGTGCCGCCAGCGACTTCGTGATTGCCTGGCTGCAAGCCCATGACCGTATGGACGCGCCCGTTTTCCTGATCGGCGAAAGCTACGGCACCATTCGGGCCGCGGCGATGACCGGGCTATTGCATGAACAGGTCAATCTTGAAGGCGTGGTCCTGTTCGGTCAGGCGCTCAACATGGTGGAAACCACGCAGCGCGCGCGCAATGCGCTGTCCTACGCGACCAATCTCTCCGCTCTGGCGGCCATCGCCGCCTATCACGGGCAGGCGGACATGGACGGGCTCACGCTGGAAGCCTTTATCGACGAGGCCGAGGCGTTCGCGATGCACGAATATCTGCTGGCGCTGGTGGCGGGCAATACGCTTGACGATGATGAAGCACGCCTGATCGCAGATCGTCTGGAGCGCTATACGGGTATCTCAGCGGCGTATTATCTCGCCAACCGGCTGGTTATATCCAAGCCGGACTTCCGGCGCGAACTCTTGCGCGATGAGGGCCTGATCCTCGGCGTATATGATGCGCGCTATGCAGGCCCCGCCCCGGAGCCGGGCAATCCGCCATCCGATCCGTTTGGAGCCGTTGCCGCGATGGTGCCGGTGGCACTGCAAACGCATCAGCGTGAATTTCTGGGATTGAACCGTCCCTTTGAGGAATACAGCTTTCGCGGCCCTTCCTCGGCGGGCTGGGATTGGGGCCGTACAGGCGGCATGACCGGCGGACCCTTTGCCGACTATCAGCACGATATATGGATCGAGCAGGCGATGGACGCCAATCCGCGCTTCCGCCTGATGGTAGGCACAGGCATCTACGACACCACCACCACGATCGGCCCGGCCCGCTATCTCGCCGCGCAGGCAGGCTATCCACGCGAGCGGATCACCCTGCGCGAGTATGAGGGCGGGCACATGGCCTATACCAATGAGGAGGCGCTGATCGCGTTTACGCGTGATGTGCGCTCGTTCCTGACCGCACATTAGCGTCACGCCGGGAACGCAGCGCCGCGTGCAGGCGGGCAAGACCATGGTCCAGCGCCGCAGTCTCCATCCCGAAGCCCAGCCGGATATGACCCGGCTCGCCGAAAAACTCGCCGGGCGCCACCAGAATTTGCTCGGCCTGCCACACGGCGCGCGCCACGGCGCGGGTATCGCTCTCGCCAGTCACGCTGGGGAAGTAGACGCAGCCATTTTCTGGAATTTCGCCTGCTATCAGCCCGTCTGACTTCATCGCATCGACATGCCTGGCGAGCACCGCCCGGTTCGGCTCAAGAATGGAGCGCCAGCGATCTGCGAAGGGTTGCGGGTTCTCCAGAACCAGCGCTGCCACCGCGTGGCCGAGCTTGGATATGCCGAACTCGCGCGAGGCATTGGCACGGGAAATCCGCGCGGCCAGCCCCTCCTCGGCAATGATCCAGCCAAAGCGCAGCGAGAACAGGCTGAACACCTTGCTAAGACTGTTCACCGTGATGAGGTTCGGGGCCAGCGACGCGGCATGAGGATAACCCAGCGCCTCGGCGAAATCGGCATATACCTCGTCCACCAGCACCAGCGCACCCACCTCGCCGGCTATCGCGGCGACGGCCTGCAATCCGGCAGGCGTCAGTACATGGCCGGACGGATTATGCAGATTGGACAGCATGATCAGACGCGGACGTGCCTTCACGGCCTCGCGGAGTCTGTCCAGATCCACCTCGTAGCGCGGGCCGGTGCGGGTGAAGGATTCCACACGCGCTCCGGAATCGGCGGCAAGAATTTCCAGCACGTCAAAACCCGGCCTTTCGGCAAGCACCAGATCGCCTGGCTGGATCAGCGCACGCAGCACCATGGCGACCGCGCTCGACGCACCCGTCGTGCATATGATCTCGGCTTCGGTTGCGCCATAGCGTTTGGCGAGCGCCTTGAGAGCAAACGGATTACCGCGCCCGAACACGCTGGCAAAACGGTCCGTCACGCCGTCACAGAACGCATCGCGGACAATGCCGGTCAGCAGATCGGTAGGTTCTTCAGGCGCACTGTCAAACAGAAAGCTGGACCGCGCGACAGGCGGTTTCTGCCGGTACAGCGCACGGCTCCAGCTCGCGAAGTCGGCGAAATCGAACAGGTCCGAGGATACGCCCGGCGTCATGCGCACCAACCCGCCCCGGAACCCCGGACGGCAATGTTCTGGTAGATCGGCATGAGGCAGCGGTCCTGTGCAGCTATAGTCCCGGCGGGCACCGCCAGTCCGGGCGCCCTGCCACCTACTCTATGCCGCCAACCACACGGTGTTGTTCTTTTTTGAATGCGATCATGCTAGGTGTTTGGATAGTAATTCTGCATCTGGCGGCATTTTGAGGAAAACCATGTCCGGCAAACTCGACGCAATCGACGTGAAGATTCTCCAGCAGCTGCAGAAAGACTGCACCATTTCCACCTCCGAACTGGCCGAGCGGGTGGGCCTGTCGCAATCGCCGTGCTGGCGCCGTGTGCAGCGCCTGCGCGAAGAGGGCTATATCCGCGCTGAAGTGGCCCTGCTCGACCCGGAAAAGCTGGGCTATCAGCTGCACGTCTTCGCCCAGCTCAAAGTGTCCTATCTCACTGATGCAGATCGGGAAAAATTCATCCGGGCCATCGCCTCAATCCCCGAAGTGGTGGAGTGCTATTCCATTCTGGGGGAACGCGATGCGCTGATAAAGGTGCTCGCGCCCGATATACGCTGGTATCAGGACTTCATCTTCCAGCGCATTCTCAAGCTTCCCGGCGTGCAGGACATCAGTTCCATCGTCGCGCTCTCGGAGATGAAGAACACCACCGCCCTGCCCGTACACGCCGATTAGAATGCCCATGCCAGGCAAGCTGAAGGGATAATTATCCCCGGCCTGGCCGGGGAGCGATACAAACAGACTGATTATTCCACCTTCGCCACGATACCCTGACATCGTCGACAGGTTTCAGAAGGCAGGGTCTGCAATGCGTGCAACATCACTCCGGATCGGCATGCTCATCAGCGTCTTGCTGGTTGTGGCGGGCTATGCTGGCGCAATGGCCGATGAGACGGAATGGACCGACCGCTATGTGATCCTGTCTGGCGATGAGCAGACCGGCTATCTGCACGTGCGCGAGGAGAATGGCGCGGCCCAGCTGGAATACTTCGTCGACAATAACGGGCGCGGCCCGAAGAACAGCCAGCACATAGTGTTCAATCCGGACGGCATCCCGGTGAGCTGGACCATTACCGGCGAGAGCACGTTCGGCGACCCGGTCAACGAGTTCATGCGCTGGGAAGACGGCATGTTCGAGTGGCGCAGCCAGGCCGATTCCGGGCACATCGAAGCTGCTACGCCGCCGCTCTATGTCGCCAACGATTCCAGCCCGTGGTCACTGGGCATCTATACGCGCGTCCTGATGAACCTCGCAGAGCGCAGTCTCGACGTGATACCCGGCGGCACGCTCAGCGCGGAACCCGTGGAGACGATCACCGTCGCCGGCCAGGACATGACGATCTGGCAGATTGGCGGACTGGACATGGCGCCTTCCCATATCGTGCTGGACCGCAATGGACGCTTTATCGGCACGGCCGGTGGCGGGATCATTCACGAGGATTTCCGCGACGCCCGCGAGGAGTTGTTGCGCGTGGGCCAGGAGCTGTCGCAAGCCCGTCTCGACAACCTCCACACCGGGCTCGCTCACACGTTTGACGGACCACTACGCATCCGCAATGCGCATGTTTTCGATCCCCATACCGCCGGCATTACCGGACCGCACGCGGTGACTGTCTTCGACGGCGTGATCACCCTGATCGAGCCGGAGGCGGGTGCGCCTGACCGCGAGGGTGAATACGTGATCGATGCGGCCGGCGGCTATCTGGTGCCCGGCCTGCATGACATGCACGTGCATATGAACGCGCAGAACGGCCTGTTCCATCTTGCAGCGGGCGTCACCAGTGTGCGCGATCAGGGCAATAATCCCGAACGCCTGCACCAGCTGATGCGCCAGATCGATAGCGGGGAGATGCCCGGCCCGCGCATCGTGCCTAATGGCATGCTGGAAGGGCGCAGCCCCTTCTCGGTACGCAACGGGCTTCTGGCCGGTTCGCTGGATGAGGCGCTGGAAATTGTCCGCTGGTATGCCGAGCGGGGCTATTTCCAGATCAAGATATACAACTCGATCCATCCGGACTGGGTACAGCCCATCATTGATGAAAGCCGGCGCCTCGGCATTGGTGTCAGCGGGCATGTGCCCGCCTTCGTGACACCGGATCAGGCCATCGGTGGCGGCTATGACGATATCGCCCACATCAACCAGCTCATGCTGGGCTGGGTGCTCAACGAGGGTGAGGATACACGCACACCTCTGCGCCTGACAGCCATGGCCCGCGCCGCTGATCTCGACCTGGGAAGCGATCGCGTACAACGCACGGTAAGCGCCATGCGCGAGAACGCAGTGGCGCTCGATACCACTGCGATGGTTCTGGAATTGCTGATGCTCAGCCGTGCGGGCGAGTACCCGGATAATGTGCGCGGCCACGTTGAACATATGCCGGTCGGCTATCAGCGCCGCCGCCGGGTCGCTCATGTCACCATCAACACGCCAGAAGACGATCAGCGCTACCGTGCCGCCTTCCAGACATTGCTGGACACGCTGGCCATGCTGCATGGCGAAGGCATCCAGCTATTGCCGGGTACCGATGCGGGCACGGGCTTTCCCCTCCATCGCGAACTGGAACTTTACGTGCAGGCCGGCATTCCGGCCGGAGAAACGCTGGCACTCGCCACCCTGCGCGCAGAGGAGTTTCTGGGCCGTGACCAGTATCTGGGCAGTATCGAGCGCGGCAAGCTGGCCGACTTCTTCCTGATCGACGATGATCCGACCCAAAATATCAGCGCGATCCGTCAGGTCCGTTTCGTCATGCGGGGTGAGGCTGGCTATATGCCCGCCGAGATTTATACCCGGCTTGGCGTTCGCCCGTTCGGTACGCCGGTGGAGATACGCGCGCCTGAAAACCGGCCCGGTGACGACGAATGATCATTCTGGACCGTGAATTCGTACGCCAGCACCTGACCTATGAGGCGTGCATTCCGCTGATGCGCGCCGCCATGATCGCCCTGTCGCGCGGGGAAACCATCCAGCCCTTGCGTTCCATCCTGAAGCTGGCAGACGGGCATATGTTCGGGATCATGCCCGGCGCGATGGGTGAGAGCGGCAGCTTCGGTGCCAAGCTGGTCAGCGTGTTCCCCGAGAACGCCTCTCTGGGCCGCCAGTCACATCAGGGCGTGGTGCTCGTCTTCGACGCGGAGACCGGTGCGCCGACAGGCCTGGTCCAAGCCGGAGAGGTCACCGCGATCCGTACCGCTGCCGCGAGCGCTGCGGCAACAGACGCGCTGGCCCGCCCCGATGCGGCAAGCCTGGCCATTCTGGGCTGTGGCGAACAGGCAGGCACGCATCTGGAAGCCATCTCGAAAGTGCGCGAACTGAAACGCGTCACGGTGTGGGGGCGCTCACTGATCAAGGCGCAAAGCTTTGCCGCGCGCATGAGCCGCAAGACCGGCCTCGCCGTGACAGCCTCGCCCACGGTTCAGGCCTGTGTGGAAGATGCCGGCATCATCTGCACTGTCACCGCCGCACAGGAACCCATCCTGAAACGCGACTGGGTAAGCCGGGGGGCGCATATCAATCTGGTCGGCTCCAGCTATGCCGGCCCGGCCGAGATCGATACTCCGCTGGTTGTAGCTTCCCGCTTCATTGCCGATTACCGCCCCGGCGTGCTGGCACAGGGCGCAGAATTCCTGCGCGCGAAGGAGGCGGGGCTGATCGGCGATAATCACATCCATGCCGAGATTGGCGAGGTGTTTGATGGCAAGGCGGAAGGCCGCGCCAACCGGGATGACATCACTGCCTACAAATCACTCGGCCATGTTGTGCAAGACCTTGCCAGTGCCGCCTTCCTGCTGGAACGCGCCGGCCAACTCGGCATGAAGCCGGTCAGTTTCTAATGCCCGGTAACGAAGGCTCTGAGGTCTTCGCTCAGGGACTCTGCGCTGTCATCACCGAGATAGGGCATATGGCCCGACGGATAGCGGCGGGACACTATCCTGTCTGGCTGCAGGCCTGCATGGCGCACGAAATAATCCGCACTCCCGATATGGGTGACGAGATCCATCTCGCCGGTCACCACCATGACCCTGAGATCGCGATTGGCCCGCATAAGACCGGCGAGCGAATCCGCTGCGCCTGAGGAGGGCGGCCGGATCGTTCTGTCCCAGCCGCTATTCACCGAGAAACTGATAGCGGTGTAAGTGCCGCTGACATCAATACCCGTCTCGGCCAGATACTGGCGCAGGCCCGCCACGTAAGAGGGCGAATACTGGGCCATGGCCGGATCATCGCCGACGGGATCAGGCATGGCAGGCAATCCGTTGGCCGGCAGGGTGTAGCGCGCATCATAGGCCCCCAGATGCAGACCCTCCCCGTTCAGCAATCGCTCGCGGAAGAGCTGGGCCGATGGACGCAGGTTTTCTGCCTCAATCAGATCTGCAGGCAGGCCGGTGAAGCGCGCCAGCGATGCCGCGATCTCCGCGCGGTCTGCAGTGTCCAGCGCGTCCCCCAGGAACAGGGCCGGCAGATAGCGCTCCACAGCGAAGGCCTCGGCGTCGGCAATGAAGTCCGTGCGGCTTTCCCCCTCACCCGCCTTGCCGTGATACCAGGCACTGGCGGCCATCGCGCCGAGCGACGCCGCCTGGCCTGCTTCCGGCCCCTGTGGCGACATGATCGCCTGACCGACCAGCACGATGCCATCGACACCGATCCCGGTCATGCGCGCACCAGGGCTCATCGGCCCACCCGCCAGAATGCGGGCGGTCAGCGCGGCGCGGGTAGTGCCATAACTGGCGCCCACCAGATATTTCGGCGATTCCCAGCGGTCATGGGTGATCAACCATTGCTCGATGAAGCGCGCCGTTGCCACCGCATCTGCTTGCGTTCCCAGGAAGTCCGCCGCCTCGCCACCGGGCAGTATCTGGCTAAAGCCGGTTTCAGCCGGATCGATCAGCACCAGATCGGCCGCATCAAGGATGGAGTAGGGATTGTCCTCCAGCGCAAAGGGCGGCGTGACCGGAGGGTTGAGCGGATCATCCATGGCGATGCGGCGCGGGCCGAACAGGCCCATATGCATCCAGATCGAGGATGATCCCGGGCCACCATTGAAGATGAATACAACCGGGCGGCTGCGGCGATCCCGCACATCCTCGCGCAGATAGGTGAAGGTGAAGAGGGCTGCGCCCGGCCGCCCGTCGCTGCCATCAATAAGCGTATCGCCCGCGATCAGCCGGTAGCCGATGCGCTCGCCGCCGAAAATGCCCTCTCCGTGATACTCGAAATGGCGGGGCTCGAAGGCTTGTGCTGGTGGGCTCGCTGCGCGGCTGCTATCCACACTCGCACCGGGCTCACGTGGCTCGTCGGCGGGGACGCATCCGCCTGACACCAGCAGGAATGAGCAGAACGCGGCCTTTGCAAGAATCCGCACAAGCTATCTCCCCAGTTCAGATGCCACAGACGCTCTCATCGATGTCATCCACACGCTCCCATTTCCAGCCGGGAAGGCTCTCCCCGCGCGGGCCGAAGCTGATCTCGAAGCGCTCAGCTTACCCAGACTGGTCACCTGACCAAGCCGGAAGTCATCAAAGTCCAGCTCGAAGGTGCCGGATTCGGCCGGGACGAGGCAAAGACAGTGGCAGCAAGACTGCGGGCAAGCAGGATCATAGCCTCACCGGAGTTCGAAAAGACAGAATGAGGCAGGCCGGAGGGGAAACAATCCGGCCTGCCTGGGTCTGCCGGGCTACAGATTGGCCCGGATACCGACGAAGTAATAGCGGCCAATGATTTCGCCGTAGTCCAGCGTCGGATAGGACGGACGCTCGTCGGTCAGATTGTTGACACCGCCCCGGACCGAGAACCGCTCATTGACCTGGAACTGGCCCGACACGTTGTGACGGAAATTATTCCCGACCACCGGATTGGGATCGTTCTCGATGTTGGAGCCTTCCTGACGGAGCACTTCCGGCAGGTAGTTGAGCGTGTAGGTCAGGCGCACCGGCCCACGCGTATAGTGCGCGTCAAGGCGAGCCACCCAGTCGGGCTGTGCTACCGTGCCATCAGTGCGCGACAGGTCAAACCCGGTCACCGAGGTTTCCAGCCGCGACACATGGGTCGCTTCCAGATTGAGGTTCAGCTGCCCGACATCACCGGAGAACACTGCATCAAGCGGGACATCGTAGTTGATGTTGTAAACCTCGCCCCGGAAATGCACCCGGCCCGCATTGACGGTGCTGGAATTGGCCGCAACCACCTGGCCGGTAGCATCACGGGTGAATCCGCTGCAGAAATCCTGCGACTGCGTGCTGGAGTCATAGCACACGGCCAGGAACTGGGCCGGGCCGAAGACTGACAGGCCGTCGGTCAGGTCCACTTCCACCCGGTCCGCGATAATGGTCAGGCCCGGCACAAAGGACGGCTCGAAGATGAAGCCGTAGGTCGTGGTGTCTGACAGCTCGTTGCGCAGCTCGGCATTGCCGGACGTTGTCACGAGCGCAGTCTGGAAGTTGGTGGACGAGTTCTGGAAGCTCGGCAGAGCCTCATACCCCGGATTGGCCGCCCATTCGGCTTCGCAATTCGCCCGGCGGACCGACGGGTTAGGGCCGCTATCGATATAGCGGAAGTCACACGGGTCGATGCCGACCGACGAATTGGCCGTCTGCACGGGTGCAAAAAGCTGGTTCAGGTTCGGCGCACGGAAGTTCCGGCTGCGCGAGGCGCGGAGCACGAAATCGGAGGTGACCGTCCAGCGCAGGCCCGCATCCCAGACATTCTCCCCGCCCGCGATGGAATGCTCCACGCGGCGATAAACGCCCGAAAACTCCAGGTCTTCAACCAGCGGCATGCTCGTCGCGCCGCCAATCAGCGGCACCAGCACCTCAAGCGAGTATTCGTGGGTGTCGTAGCTGCCCGATTCCGATGCCGTGGGAATACCTTGGCGCCCAAGCCCCAGCAGATTGGCCTGACGTGGAACGAACTCGGCTTCTTCGTAGCGGTATTCATAGGCCGCGACAAACGCGAGATCGCCAGCTGGCAACCTGAAGGCCGTGCCGCCGAACGTTGCCAGGAAGTTGGTCTGGGTATTTGTGTAAGTCTCACCGAAGACCGTGTTGATGTAATCGCGCGCTTCCTGGCTGACATTCCCCTCTCCAAACGGGTTCAGCGGAGCGCAGGCCGGGTCATCGGTTGCCGGATCGCCATCATTATTTATGGCGCAGACGATATTCCCGCTGCTGTCCAGTACGGCATCGATGGCGTTATTGAACCGGGTCTGCCAGACGCCCCAGCTGCGCGTATTGCCATCCGCACGGCCATGGCTGATCGAGACCGACCAGTCATAGTCGCGATTGCCAAACTCCACCGCCCCGTCCAGCGCGGCCAGCGCGCGGTAGACCTCAGTCGTGGTGAAGGCGCTGTCATCGTGCAGAAGGTCGTTCCACATCTTCGAGATGAAGATCGGCGCACCGGCCCCGAAAGCGGGGTAGGCCGCACTGAGCGCCGCAACCGCATCGGCGGACAAGAACGGATTGGAGCGGTCAAACTGGATCGCGCCGGCGCCGCTGGCGGCCGGGTTCAGGATCGTATTGCTCGGACGGCCGGCGCGCGCATCCTCGCCCTGGGTATGAGACCAGAGCAGCTCGGTAGACAGCCGCACGCCATTATCAAAGTCGTAATGACCGATCACATTGATATTGCGCCGCTCCACACCGGAATAGAGCGCGCCAAGCTCATCATAGCGCAGCCCGTCCCCGCCGCTGGCGAAAGGAACACCGGCAAGCTCTCCGGGATTATAGGCGATCGGCATGCCGTCCGGGCCCATCTGGAGCGGCACACCGCCCTCCGGATACGGGGTCCCGTCCGCCGTGATGAAGGCCGTCGTTATCGGCGCGGGCGGGAAGAACAACACGCCATTGGCGTTGAAGGACCAGAAGTGGGCATCAAAGATTTCCCGCAGGGAGGGGATTCCGTCACTCGGCCCCGTATCTGCGGGATTGGCGACGAGAAGCCGGGCCCGTTCCGTTTCCGGCCGTGCGCTCGCCAGCAGCGGCTCAGACCGGGACCATTCGAAGTTGGCCGCCAGATTGGCCCGCCCATCGAAGAAGTTGCGGCCCGCCGTCAGGCGCAGGCTATGAACGGGATAATCGTCACGGGAGGAAATTCCGGTCTGCGCATCGATCTGAACACCTTCAAAATCATCACGCAGCACGTAGTTCACCACGCCCGCGATCGCGCCAGAGCCGTATACAGCCGCGCCACCGCCCTGAACGATCTCCACCCGGCTGAGAAGCCCCGTTGGAACGGAGTTGGTGTCCACGACCGGATCACCGATGCCGTTGGCGGTCGCGACGGTCCGCCGCCCGTTGACAAGGGTCAGCGTACGACCGGCCCCAAGACCGAACAGGGACGGATACTGCTGGCCACCGCCACTGCTGCCGCCTGAATACGCCGTCTGCGGCACAGAGGGCGTGATCGAAGTGGCATCGTTGAGCGCCTGACCCGCCTGTACAAAGCCCCGATCGGTCAACGCCTGCTGATCGATGACGCTAAGCGGTGCGGAGGTGGCCACTTCAGGCCGGGCGATCCGTGAGCCGGTGACCACGATGCGGTCAGCGCGCTCGACAGTCTCTTCGGTGGTTTGCGTCTGCGCGTCCTGCGCATGAACAGCCGCAGCCGGCAAGGCAATAGCGGCAACACCGGCAAGCAGGCAGGCGGTAAATGAGTACTGGCGATCCCTGGACATCGAAACTCCCCTTCCTTGTCCCACAAGCGACCATCTGCCACCTGCTTACATCGCAGGCACAAACGCTCTCCTTCACGACAAAGAATAATCAGCTTTTAGGAGAAGTTCTTTTCGAATTATTCCCATAATTGACCGCACGCGACTGCAACAAGCCGTTCACAAATCTGTTGCGAATAATTTTTGCTCCAGACTGCCAGCCAGTATGGACGCCTACTGGCGCCGGCCGAGGAAGTTGCGCACGGCGTGAGACAGCCGCTCCAGATTGGCGGTCTCCACATAGACCGAGTGACCGGACGGGAAATAGGCCGCTGTCAGCCTGTCCGCGGGTATATCACCCTGATCGAGCGTGTAGCGCCCGGCATATACCGACGTTGTCAGATCATAATATCCGGCCACCCAGAACACACGCAGGCGCGCATTGCGTTCCATCGCCTCGGCCAGCAGCGCGATGGCATTGCCGCCACCCTCATGGTCCCAAGCGCTATTCACATCGAGATTGAGGCCCGCATAGAATTCGTCGCCCCGATAGCCCAGCACATCGCGGAAATAGGTCTCCACGATGGAGTCATGACCGCCACGCTCCAGAAGCCCTGGCAGGTCGTCGGGCAGATCAGGATCGGATGGTGCATAGCCCAGACCCGGGTCATCATGGGGAGGACGCTGGGGCGGCGCATCAAGCGAACGCGTTGCGCGGGAATCCAGCTGGCCGGTGCGCAGCCCCTCATCCGCCAGTAGGTTCAGCATGAAGGTGTGGTTATCCAGGCGCAGATTATTCTCTTCGATCAGGTCTGCAGACAGGCCGGTAAAGGCAGCGACGCGTTCGGCCATCGCCCGTCGCTCCCCGGCAGGCAGCGAAGCGCCGCGTATCAGGGCCTGCACGTAATCGGTGCGCGCAAACTCTACCGCCTCTTCGAAGACCGCTTCCAGGCTGTCGTGATGCTGGCTCGCCCGCCCGTGGTACCAGGCGGTGGCAGCCATGGTCGGCAGCGCCGTCATGGGCCCCAGCGGGCCGGGACGCGGCCCTGCGACCAGCGCGAACAACATCACCCCGTCAAACTCCAGCTCAGGATCGACGCGGTGGATTTCGGCAGCGCGGGCCGTGCCATAGCTCTGGCCGAGCAGATAGCGCGGAGAGGCCTCGCGATCATGACGGGCCAGCCAGTCGCGGATGAAGGCTGCCACCGACACGGCATCGCCCGTGCGCGACCAGACGAGGCCGCGCTCCGCGCCGTCCGCAAGGCGGCTATAGCCGGTCCCGACAGGATCGATGAATACCAGATCAGCCGCGTCCAGTATGGAGTGCTGGTTGTCGTACATCACTGCATCGTCGTCCGTGCCGGTACGCCGTTTCGGCCCGAATGCGCTGAAATGCAGCGGCGTGGTGGAAGCGCCCGGACCGCCATTGAACAGGAAGATGACCGGACGGGTTGCCGGATCGGCCACGTCCTCTCGCACATAGCTGACAGTGACGAACTGGCCCGCCAGCACGCCCGCCACGCTATAGCGCCGCTCTTCAAGCAGCGCGGTGTAGCGCACGGACACTCCGCTGAAAACGCCTTCGTGAACGGTACGGTTTGTGGATACCAGTTCGATGTCGCCGGCATGGGCAAGGCCTGCGGCCAGTACGACCAGCGCAAGGAGCGTGACGCGAAGATGGGCCATGACGGAACTCCCGAAAAAGCTAATCGATTGCCCATAGACTACGCATGAGGCGGGGCAATTCTTGCCAAAATCATCCAGCAAAGCTGGCGAGTGCGCATCAGCGTGCCTGCAAATCGGCACGAACGCGCACTGCCCGCGCACCCGCACGCATAGAACTGCCGCTCCGGCACATGGCTTGATGCTTCATTTAAATAAACATGCCGCCTCCGGCGCGATAGCGTCGTTTCAGCAATGGGAGGAGAACCGGCCATGGCACTGCCTGAAGGCTCTGTCGCGCATCAACGTTTTCGCGCTTTGGCGCTGGCGGGAACGGCGGTCATGCTGGTTCATGGCGCGGCGGCCAAGGCCGATGAAAGCGTGGTGGAAACCCGTCACACGCTGGAGGCGGGCGATCTGCGCCTGGACTATGCCGCCCATGCCGGCCGGTTGGCCATTCGCGATGTCGAGACAGGCAATGCGCGCGGCTACATGTTCTATGTCGCCTACCGTGTGCCCGGCGATCCGGGCCGCCCCGTCGCCTTCATCTGGAATGGCGGGCCGGGCGCTCCCGCCACTATCCTGCATTTCGAGACGGCAGGCCCTTACCGCGCTGAAGACGGCGCTCTGGCACCCAACGCGCATAGCTGGCTTAGCGAAATGGATCTGGTGTTCGTAGACCCGATTGGCACCGGCTTCAGCCGCCCTGCACGCGCTGAGTACGGTGATGAGTTCTATGGCACGCTAGGCGATATCGCCTCAGCCACCGAGTTCGTCCGGGCGTGGCGGCTGCGCAATGAGGCGCTGGATTCCCCGATCATCCTGGCTGGCGAAAGCTGGGGCGCGATCCGCGTGGCCAGTGTTGCCTATCAGCTGGAAGAACGGGGTATTCCCGTCGGCGCACTCTCACTGATCTCCGGCGGGTCCGGCCTGCACGCGGAGGACGGTGACGGCGTGTTGATCGACGCCTTACGGGTTACGGGCTTTGCCCGGACGGCATTCCACTATGGCCTTTCAGACCCTTCTGTGGGCGAAACGCTGGATGAGGTGCTGAACAATGCAGAACGCTGGGTCAGGGAGCGCTACGCGCCTGCCCTTGCGCGCATCGACACCCTTTCATCAGCCGAGCGGGACGCCATCGCAGAAGAGCTGTCAGACTTTATCGGGATCGGCGCGGACCAGATCAGCCGCGAGAGCCTAGTCATCACCACACGAGCCTTCCGCGATACGCTGCTGAGCGATCGCGAGGCAACCCTCGGCGTCTTCGACATGCGGCTGAACACAGCCGATCCGCAGGCGCACACAGGCGCCCCCTCAGTGCGCGAGCCGATACTGCGCTATCTGCGCTACCGGCTGAATTACCGCACTGATCTTCCCTATATCGGGCTGGAAAACTGGAGCGTGGGCTATGCTCCCGGCGGCGAGATACCCCGCCCGCCCAGCGCACGCTGGAACTACGCCACCGGCCCCGTCACCGACGAGGAATATGCTGCTGCCGTCGCAGAAGCGATCCGCAGAGGTGATGGCCCGCCGCGCATTGGACCGCCTCTACCCTCCACCGTGGACGCGTTGGAGCTCAATCCGGCCATTCAGGTACTGATCGCATCAGGCGCGTATGACTCGCTAGCCAATTGCGCCGGTATCGAGGAGCTGGCCGCCCGCCAGAGCGAACCGGTGCGCGCAGCCGTCACCACGCGCTGTTATGAGGGTGGTCACATGATGTATCGTGACGCCCCGGTGCTGGACGCGTTCAATGCCGATATGCGCGCACTGGCAAGGGCGCTGCGCTAGGCAGCCTTCATGCGCTGGCGGATGATGTAATAGCTGGCGCCGATAAGCCCCCAGACGGTGAGCGCCACATAGGGACGCCAGTCTGCGGTCAACCCCATCACGACGACGCCCAGCGAAGCGGCAATGCCCAGCCATGACCAGAATACGGTGAACTTGCGCCCCATGCGGAAGCTCGCCTGACGGTAGAGGTCTGGGTGATCGGCGGCGACTTTCGCGGCGGCCAGGCACGTCCCGGCATACTTCAGAAGGGTCGGGATATTGATGGCCAGGAACAGGGCGAGCAGATTCAGCGGCAGGAACAGGCCCAGCACACACAGGCAGAACGCGGCGGCCAGCGCCCAGTGGGGTGTACCAAAGCGCGGATGGACCCGGCCCAGCACCTCAGGCAGGGCTCCGGTCCGGCCCATGGCAAAGAGATAGCGGCTGAACATCATGCACAGCGCATTGAGCGAGGTGCCAATGGCGGCGACAGATGCGGCTATCACGAGCGGGGTAGCCAGCGGTGCAGCCATGAAGGCATTGGCGGCATCCAGGATCGGCGCTTCGCTCTCGGCCAGCGCCTGCGGACCCAGCACGCCGATCGAGACGACCGCGATCAAGAGATAAAGGACAAGCGCGGCGATAACCGCTCCGGCAATGCCCAGCGGGATATTGCGCCGGCCATCTTTCACCTCGTCGCCCATCTCGGTAGCCGCCTCCAGCCCGAAGAACAGGCCCACCAGCACCGGCACAGCCGCCAGCACGCCGGCCCAGCCAAACGGAGTGAAGGGTGTGAAGGCCTCCAACTCAATAGCCGTCATGCCCCAGCCACCGAACAGGAGGAAGAAGGCGATGATCGCGGCGATCAGGAAGCCCTGTGCCCGCGCGGCGATACCCACGCCAAAGAAATTCAGGGCAAAGACCACGGCGAAAATCGCGAACATGGTGGGACGCAAGGGCAGCGGCACGGCCATGGACAAGTAGCGCACCAGCACCAGAGAGAGCACCAGCATCGCCCCCACACTGCCTGCAATGCGCAGCCACGCGATCATGAAGCCGAAGGCTGGCGACACGAAGCGGCGCGGCCACTCATAGGAGGCACCCGCTGTCGGCAAGGCCGAGCCCATGAAGGCGTAGGTGAGCGCGATGATGAATACCGGGATCGCTGCCAGCGGCACTGCGAGCAAAAGCGCAGGCCCCGCCAGCGCAGAGGCAGGCCCCATGACCGAGAACACGGCGACACCCACCGCCATGCCAAGCCCCAGAGCCACGACGGAGAACAGGCCGACGCCCTGTTTCAGACCAGCTTCGCTCATCCCTGTCCCCTTGCTTTCATGTCGTTGTAGAGCCATGCCACAGCCGCGAGATCCTGCACGGCATGGCCCAATGATTTGTAGATCGTGATGTCCTCGGGGCCGGTCCGTCCGGCTTGCGTCCCGGCATAAACCTCCCCGATCTCGGCCACGATATGATCATCGTCGATCAGGCCGGCTTGGCGCGCGCGCAAGAACTCTCCACCATGCGCCAGAACATGCGTCCGATGGTCCGCGATGAAGCGCGCGGCGGCTACCAGAGCGCTGTCCGCCTCGGCCGCATGAGGGCCGCTCGATCCGGCAAGGTTTACATGCGTGCCTGGCTGGACCCACTTACCCTTAAGCACCGGCTCGGCCGAAGCCGTCACGGTGCTGATGATGTCCGCCCTGGCGGCGCGTGCCGGATCAGGCTCGGCCATCGCATCAATGTTCAACTCGCTTGCCAGACGCGCCGCCAGCGCCCCGGCCAGGTCTCGGTCCCGGCCCCAGACGATGATCTGCTCGAGCTTTCGTACATGGGCGATGGCGAGGGCATGGGTATGGGCCTGCACGCCCGTGCCAAAGATGGCGAGGCGAGACGCATCAGGACTTGCCAGCGCATCGGTGGCTGCTGCGCTGGCCGAAGCGGTACGGATACGCGTCACCTCCCCGCCATCTGCCACGCAGACAGGCGCACCGCTCCGCCCGTCAAACAGGATCACCAGCCCTTCATGGCTGCGCCGTCCGGGATGGTCCGGATCGGCAAAGACGCTGACCAGCTTGGCACCGAAGGGGCCGCCAGGCACAAACCCTGCCGGCATCAGCGCGAAGGTGCGCCCTTCGCCGAGTTTGAGAAAGCTGCGCAAGGCCTGCTCGACCTCACCGCCCGATAAGGCGCGCATCGCCTCGCGCATCAGGCCGGTACAGACGTCAAGCGAAAGGCGTTCCGCCACCTGCGCAGCGTCAAGGAAGAGCGGCGATGTCACGCCAGCGCCTCCAGCAGCATTTCAATGTCGTCCATCGTGTTGAATACGGACGGCGAGATGCGGAAGCGATGTTGACTGAGTGAAATCTCCACGCCCGCATCCCTTAGCTTCGGCCCAAGCCGCGCGCGCGCATTCTCAAAAGCAAAAGCAATCAGCGGGCCTGTGCTATCCTCCGGCGTTAGCGGCTGGAAGCCGCGCGCCGTAAATTCCTCGCGCACCCGCTCGATCAGGGGCTGACGCCTGGCCTGGATATTCTCCACGCCCAGCTCAAGCAGGAAGTCGAGCGAATAATCGAGATGGGCCACACCCGTGTTGGAATAGGTGCCCATGGCAAACAGGCCCGTGGCATCATCGCGTGCGCGTGTCTGGTAGGCGCGCTCGTGTGGCTCTTCATACGGGAAGACATGGCTGGAAATGCCCGCCAGCTGGAAATACCCCGCCTGGGGACGGGCCAGTTCCGGGATCAGGTCGGCGCGGGCATACATGAAGCCCAGCCCCATATCACCCATCAGCCATTTATAAGAGGCAGTCGACATCATATCGATACCGGCAGCCTTCACGTCGAACGGCACCGAGCCGATCGCATGGATTGCGTCCACGAAGAGCTTCGCGCCATGGGCGTGGGCGATATCGGCCAGTGCTGCCAGATCGTGCTGGAAGCCATTGGTGGTCGCAATGGCAGAGACCGATACCAGCCGAGTACGGTCATCAATAGCAGCGGCCATGTCCTCAAGTTGGATACGGTTGTCGTGCGGGCGTACCACCACCACTTCGACACCTGCCTTTTCCAGCTCGCTGTAGAGATGGAAGGAGCCGAAGAAGTGCAGCGCGTCGGTTACCACACGTGCCCCCGGCTCCGGAAGGCCCAGCGCGGCGACGGCCATCTGCTCGCCCGCCGACGTGCTCTGGATGTATGCCAGTTCGCCGGTATCGGCATTGATGAGACGGGCAAACCTTTCCATCACTGTGCGGCGCGCTGCAGCGATGTCGTAATCACTCTCGCCGCCCATGGCGCGCGAGGCGAGATAGTCAGCCACGCGCTGGCGCGCGCCAGCACTCACCGGATGAACCGATCCCGAATTGAGATAGCCGGGACGGATGCCCGGAAAGGCATCGCGCGCAGACAGGCGAGGCGGGAACTCTTCGCGCCCGTGCGCAGCAGCGCCCAAGGCCGCACCGGCAAGCGGCAACGCACTGCCTGCAACCAGGCAAGTGCGCCGCGTCATGCCCTCGTTCGCATCGGCCTTCGTCATTACGTCTTCCCGGCATCGCCATGCAGCCGGACGGAACCGGCCATGTGCAATGATAATATCTGGAAATGCCAGATTCCTGCCGAAGTGACGCAGTCACACGCAGGCAAAGGGGCCAAATTGCCTCAAAACCGCCCTATCGCACCAAACTTATGCGCGACACAGAACGAACGGGTTCTGTTGACCGGCTTGGTTCCCCCCCGACAACCCCGTCGCCTTGTCGTGTACCGCGAACGGTCGCTGGCGATTGCGCCGTCCGCCGCGGCACGTCAGCGAACCACCGCGTGGCGGCGTCGCCCTCTTGCCTGGCGACATCATCAACAGAGCGATTGTGCGCAACGCTGTCTTGAAGACAGGCGAGCTGGCGGACCTTCGCCCCGAACCTTTCTGCGGACGTCAGCTTGCCGGTGAAGGTATCGCAGACCTAAACGCAAACGCCCCGGACTTTCGTCCGGGGCGTTTGCGCAAGCCTTTGGCATGGCCTGCCGTTTTTGGGTGCGGGGGTAGGATTTGAACCTACGACCTTCAGGTTATGAGCCTGACGAGCTACCGGGCTGCTCCACCCCGCGTCAGTGCCGGTTTAACCCCCGGCGATGGGGAGCGGTGTAACTAACCAACACATGAGGGTCAGTCAACCGCGCGTTCAGTGGCGCATCGGATCCGGCAACGAACACTCGGTTCATCCGAGCCTTGGCCTTCACTTGCTACCATTTTTGACACCAGAAACATGGCCGGAGAAAAACAAAACCCCCGCCGAAGCGGGGGTTTCATCATTTCGATTGGAAAGAAAAAGGATAACTGGCGTCAAACGGGCGGACCGGGCGGCGACCTACTCTCCCATGCCTTAAGACATAGTACCATCGGCGCTGAGGGTCTTAACGGCCGTGTTCGGGATGGGAACGGGTGGGGTCCCCTCGCTATAACCACCCGGTCGGCACGTTTGACGCGGTTTCACAGAGACATTTTTTCCTGAACTTTCGGGCTTCATGAAGGACGAGGCGATCGCCATTCATGAGCTACGCAAATCAAGCCTATCGAGCAATTAGTACTGGTCCGCTCCACGCATCGCTGCGCTTCCACTTCCAGCCTATCAACGTGGTGGTCTTCCACGGCTCTCAAGGGATACCTGGTTTTGAGGGGGGCTTCCCGCTTAGATGCTTTCAGCGGTTATCCCGTCCGCACTTAGCTACCCTGCTATGCTGCTGGCGCAACAACAGGTCCACCAGAGGTGCGTCCATCCCGGTCCTCTCGTACTAGGGACAGCTCCTCTCAAGTATCCGACACCCACGGCAGATAGGGACCGAACTGTCTCACGACGTTCTAAACCCAGCTCACGTACCGCTTTAATTGGCGAACAGCCAAACCCTTGGGACCTGCTCCAGCCCCAGGATGCGATGAGCCGACATCGAGGTGCCAAACAATGCCGTCGATATGGACTCTTGGGCATCATCAGCCTGTTATCCCCGGCGTACCTTTTATCCGTTGAGCGATGGCCCTTCCACTCGGGACCACCGGATCACTATGGCCGTCTTTCGACTCTGCTCGACCTGTCAGTCTCGCAGTCAGGCAGGCTTATGCCATTGCACTCAACGAGCGATGTCCGACCGCTCTGAGCCTACCTTCGCGCGCCTCCGTTACACTTTGGGAGGCGACCGCCCCAGTCAAACTACCCACCACACAGGGTCCCGGACCCGGATAACGGGCCGCGGTTAGACGTCAATAAGGATAAGGGCGGTATTTCAAGGATGGCTCCACATGGACTGGCGCCCACGCTTCAAAGCCTCCCGCCTATCCTACACATATCATCACTAACGCCACTGTGAAGTTGTAGTAAAGGTGCACGGGGTCTTTCCGTCTGACCGCGGGAACCCCGCATCTTCACGGGGAATTCAATTTCGCTGAGTCTCTGTTGGAGACAGTGGGGAAGTCGTTACGCCATTCGTGCAGGTCGGAACTTACCCGACAAGGAATTTCGCTACCTTAGGACCGTTATAGTTACGGCCGCCGTTTACCGGGGCTTCAATTCGGAGCTTGCACCCCTCCTTTTAACCTTCCGGCACCGGGCAGGCGTCAGACCCTATACGTCGTCTTGCGACTTCGCAGAGCCCTGTGTTTTTAGTAAACAGTCGCCACCCCCTGGTCTGTGCCCCTGGACACTGGTTGCCCAGCGCCAGGCTCCCTTCTCGCGAACTTACGGGAGCAATTTGCCGAGTTCCTTCAACAGAGTTCTCTCAAGCGCCTTGGTATGCTCTACCAGTCCACCTGTGTCGGTTTGGGGTACGGTCTCAATGCGGAAGCTATTTCCAGGAACACCTTCACTGCCCACCCAATCCAATAAGGGTAGACAATTTCCAGTATCCGTCACTTTCCGCTGGCTCAGGAATATTAACCTGATTCCCATCGACTACGCCTTTCGGCCTCGCCTTAGGGGCCGGCTTACCCTGCGCTGATTAGCATTGCGCAGGAACCCTTGGACTTTCGGCGAGGGAGTCTCTCACTCCCTTTATCGCTACTCATGTCAGCATTCTCACTTCTGATACCTCCAGGCTGCCTCGCGGCAACCCTTCACAGGCCTACAGAACGCTCCGCTACCACTCTTTCGAGTCCGCAGCTTCGGTGCATGGCTTAAGCCCCGTTACATTTTCCGCGCAGGAACGCTTGACCAGTGAGCTGTTACGCTTTCTTTAAAGGATGGCTGCTTCTAAGCCAACCTCCTGGTTGTCTAAGCATTCCCACATCGTTTCCCACTTAGCCATGACTTGGGGACCTTAGCTGGCGGTCAGGGCTGTTTCCCTCTCCACTATGGACCTTAGCACCCATAGTGTGTCTGCCGTGCTGTACTCCTCGGTATTCGGAGTTTGGTTAGGTTTGGTAAGCCGGTGAGGCCCCCTAGCCCATCCAGTGCTCTACCCCCGAGGGTAATACACGACGCTCTACCTAAATAGATTTCGCGGAGAACCAGCTATTTCCAAGTTTGATTGGCCTTTCACCCCTAGCCACACGTCATCCCCGTCTTTTTCAACAGACGTGGGTTCGGCCCTCCAGTGAGTGTTACCTCACCTTCAGCCTGCACATGGCTAGATCACTTGGTTTCGGGTCTAATCCTCGAACTAAATCGCCCTATTCAGACTCGCTTTCGCTGCGCCTACACCTATCGGCTTAAGCTTGCTCGAGAGACTAAGTCGCTGACCCATTATACAAAAGGTACGCTGTCACCCCGCAAGGGGGCTCCAACTGCTTGTAGGCGTCCGGTTTCAGGGTCTGTTTCACTCCCCTCGTTGGGGTGCTTTTCACCTTTCCCTCACGGTACTGGTTCGCTATCGGTCGGTAAGGAGTACTTAGGCTTGGAGGGTGGTCCCCCCATGTTCAGACAGGATTTCACGTGTCCCGCCCTACTCGAATTCTCTCTCTTTATTTTAACGTACGGGGCTATCACCCACTATGGCCGGCCTTTCCAAACCGTTCCGCTGATGCAGAGAGAGACATTGGCCTGGTCCCCGTTCGCTCGCCGCTACTGAGGGAGTCTCAATTGATGTCCTTTCCTCCAGGTACTGAGATGTTTCAGTTCCCCGGGTTCGCTTCTAAAACCCTATGTATTCAGGTTTAGATACCTTTCACAAACTCTGGTGACCGACCGTCCGATTGCTCGGACGAGCGACCG